>NZ_NDYP01000006.1 GCF_002165775.1 Campylobacter concisus
TCTTCTTGAAAGTGGACTGATCGAAATCGGATATTCAATAACAAAAGTTGGGTGGATTAGTTTGCTCTCTACATAGTTATCAAATAGCTCAGCCTGCAAGTGACCAAGATCAAGCTTCTCATTTGCTTCAAGGCCATCAGCTCTTAGTTTTACTAAAATTTTATCTTTGTCATTTATTATGTTCTCATCTAGTCCACCGATCTCAACGAGAGCTTTTTTGTAGCTTATTCGCTTAAATGGCTTACTAAAATCAATCTCCATACCGTCAAAATTTACAACTTTTTCCATATCTAGCTTGTCTAAAATGACATTAAAAAGATCCTCTGTAATGCCCATTAAATCGTGGTAGTTGTGGTATGCCCAGTAAAACTCTATACTTGTAAACTCAGGATTATGAGTAAGATCCATGCCTTCGTTTCTAAAATTTCTATTCATCTCATAAACAGCTTCAAAACCACCTACTATAAGACGTTTGAGGTATAATTCAGGTGCGATCCTTAGGTATCTCTCGACTCCAAGTGCATTGTGAAAAGTGATAAATGGCTTGGCGTTTGCACCGCCTGCTATTGGGTGCAGCATCGGTGTTTCAACTTCTAAAAAGCCTTTTTCTTCAAAAAATCTTCTAATCGTGCTAATAATCACTGAGCGTCTTTTAAAATCTGCTCTAACTTCAGGATTCATTATCATATCAAGATATCTTTGGCGATATCTTGTCTCAACATCAACTAGACCATGATACTTCTCAGGAAGTGGGCTTATCGACTTTGAAGCAAGGCTAAGCTCGCTTACATGCATGGAAAATTCGCCAGTTCTTGTTATAAATGCATAACCTCTAACATAGACGATATCGCCTATCTCTACGTATTTTTTAACGATTTTAAACCACTCTGGATCAAGCGTTTTATTGCTAAAGTAAATTTGTAAATTTCCATCTTCATCTTCGATATTTGCAAAAACCGCTTTTCCAGCATCACGAATTAGTTTTATTCTACCTGCAAGACCTACTAGCTGACCCTCGGCTTTTTTTTCTTCTGTATCATTAATGTAGTTAAATTTTAGTCTAAATTTAGAGATATTCATATCTCTTCTAAGAAAATGCGGATATGGATTAATGCCTAAATTTCTTAGTTCGTCTATGCTTTGTAGTCGTTGAATCTCATGTTGGTTGTCAAATATCACCTTACTTTCCCTTTATATTATTTTTTGAGCATTTTTCACAAATTCCATAAAGCTGCATCATGTGACCAGTTAGTTTAAAGCCATGATCTTTTGCGATACTGATTTGTCTTTTTTCTATCATTGGATCTTCAAATTCTATGATAAGGCCGCACTTTCTGCATATCATATGATCGTGATGTGGCTTTGTGGCAAGCTCAAATTTTTTGCCTTGTGAACCAAAGCTGATTGATGTCACCATTTCTGATTCTTCAAGTAGATTTAGTGTTCTATAAACAGTTGCGATACCAATATTTAGCTCAGGGTGCGTTTCTTTTATAAAAAGATAAAGTCTTTCCGGAGTAAAGTGTTCACCATTGTTGTATAGCGTTTTTAGTAAAATTTCACGCTGTTTCGTGTATTTTAAACCATTGTCGCGAAGCACTCTTTTGAATTTCTCAAGCAACGCATCATATTCTAAATTTTCTATCATCTTATTCCCCTTTTGTGATATTAGAGTCAGTATTTACACTAGCATTTGCATCCGTTGAGATAAATGCGTCAGTTTTATTTGTATCCATTGGTCTTGCCACTATCTCATCTAACTCACTTTTGATATTTTTCACATCAAGATTTGTTATCCATTTGCCAGTTTCTATCAAAACCGGATAGACTTTACTATTCGCGAAATAAGGTGCAATTATATTATTTAGCGAGGTGCCAGATATTACAGCAACTACTGCCGAAAATGTTAAGAAAATTTTTCCACTTCCCATAACAAATCCACCAAGTCTATCCAAAAAACCAAGTCCGCTTACCGAAACTATTTTTGATAAAAATTTACCAACTAGCAAGCAAACTATCCAAAAAACTAGCCAAAGAGAGATAAATGCGACAAACTGTAAAAATGAAGGATTTTCAAATTTATATATATTTTTAGTTATAAACTCACCAGATAGATCTGAAAACCTGCTAGCTATAATTAAGCCGCCGATAAGTCCGATAAGTCCGAAAGCTTCTTTGATAAGTCCATTTAATATGCCTTTTATGCCAAGCATCAAGACAAGAGCGATAATAATAATATCAAACCACGTTACTAAATCCATTATATAGTTCCTATTAAATTTTGAAGTTCTTGCTGGCTAGTTGAATAAGCTAGTGCATTTTCTTTTGTAATCTTACCCTCTTTTAGTACTTTCATCAAAGCCTGAGTTTGCGTACTCATGCCAGTTTGTTGTTGATTTAGCTGCATCTGAGAGTAAATTTGATGTATTTTGTTTTCACGTATCAAGTTTGAGATAGCCATATTGTTTATTAAAATTTCATGCACTGCGCACCTTCCACCGCCTATCTTTGGGATTAGACTTTGTGAAACGACAGCAGTTAGCGAAACGCTAAGCATATTTCTTACTTGTAATTGCTCGCTCCCATCGAAACTATCAACGATCCTATTTATAGTTTGAATGGCTGAATTTGTGTGAAGCGTACCAAAGACTAAGTGTCCGGTCTCAGCCGCCGTAATAGCCGTTGAAATCGTCTCTCTATCTCTCATCTCGCCTACAAGTATGATATCTGGATCTTCACGAACCGCTGATTTTAGAGCCCTTGAATAAGAAGTTGCGTCAGTACCGATATTTCTGTGAGAAAATAGAGCTTTTTTATTGTTATGCACAAACTCGACTGGATCCTCAATTGTAATAATATGCTTTCTATAATTTAAATTTATCTCATTAAGCATAGCTGCAAGAGTTGTTGATTTACCACTTCCTGTCGGTCCAGTAACCAAAATAAGACCTTTTTCACGCTTAATAATGTGTTTAAAAATTTGTGGAGCATTTAACTCATCAAGAGATGGGATATTGATTGGGATTATACGAAAAGCAGCAGCTAAATCACCATTCATGGTATAGTAATAGTTGCCACGAAAGCGACCAATATCTGGAAGCTCGATCGCAAAGTCAAGCTCTTTATTATTCTCAAGTTCACTTTTTTGTTCATCAGTAATCAAAGCAAAACATAAATTCTCTATATCCTTGCCTCTTAATACGCCAAAATCAATAGGCTTTAAAGCACCATCTACTCTTATTTGTGGCTCAGATCTTGAAACAAGGTGAAGATCGCTTGCCTTATTACTCACAACAGTTTTTAAAAGTGTTTTTATATCGCCAGCAAGATTATTAAGGCTATTATCTTCTGGTATTTTTACACTTAAATTCTTTGCCTGAAGCTGTTCGATTAGATCCATATCTTTACCATTATTCTATTATTTTTGGTACAGCAAAAAAATGCCCTTCACGTGAAGGAGCGTATTTCAAGATCGTATCAATCACATCACTTGGTCTTGGCTTATCTTCTCTTAAAGGCGTGCCACCTTTTATAGAGCTAACTACAGCTTCGTCGCTGCTTAGATCAAGTTCATTTAAAATATCAACAAAAGATACAATCTCACTTAGTTGTTTTTTTACTTCTTCTCTTTTTTCATCACTGATTTGTAAGGCAGAAAGTTTTTCTAATTTATTTAAAAGAGTATCATCTATTTGCATTATATAAGTAACCTTATTAATTAGTTTTGAGCCATTATATCACATTCAAGCTTTAATTTTGGGATAGTTTTAATTTAATTATGTTAAAATCTGCGAATTAAAATTTTTTAAAAATAAAGGAAAAGCGTTGGCTATAAAAGAAGATCTAACACAGATAAAACAAGAGATTGGTGCTCAAGAACAGTTTTTAGAAAGCATGATCAAAGGTGAGCGTTTCTTTAGAAAGTATAAAAAATTTATGATAATTGCCATTATTGTTGCTGTCATTGCAATTATTGGATTTTATTCGAACAAAATAATAAATGATAATAGAATTGAAGATGCAAATTTGGCTTACTCAAAGCTCATTTTAAATCCAAACGATGCAAATGCCTTAAGCATTTTAAAAGAAAAAGAACCAAATTTATATGCACTTTTTTCGCTTCAGCAAAAGCTTGATAAAAATGAGACAAATGGCATTAGCGAGCTTGCAAATTTAAAAGTAAATCCTATAGTAAAAGATATCATTCTTTCACAAAATGGTAATGCAAACACTCAAATTTTAAGCGAATATAGCACACTCTTAAAAGGTTTTGAGCTTTTAAAACAAAACAAAATCAAAGAAGCAAATGATGAGTTTAATAAAATTTCACTCGACTCTCAACTTCAAACTTTAGTTAAAAATTTAAAACACTATCAGGGAATAAAATAATGAAAAAAATTACTCTTTTCTTGGCTTTTGCCTTGGCTTTAGTTTTAAGCGGATGTGGCACAAAAAGACAATATTTCGAGCCAGCTCAAACCTCTGGCAAAATTTCTTTGTCAAAAGATATGCCATCTTATATCAAATCAGCAAATGCAAATGGTGCCACTCTTGATAACGGCAATATTATCACCAAAAACGGCCTAAATACAAACATTAAGTTGCCTGAAAATTTTAATTTCTTAAATGAAAACAACGGCTTTATCATTTCAGCTAGTATAAATGGCGATCTAAATGTGACAGATCCTAGCGGACACAGCGTTTATAGTAATAAATTTTCAACAGCAATCGTTGCTGCCTCTCTTGATCAAAACCTATTAGCAGCTATCAGCGCGGCAAACCACATCTATCTAATAGACATAAATACCGCAACAACAATAATGGAATATAGCTCGTCTAATATAGCAGCAGTTGATTCAAGGGTCGTAGCACCATTTTTTATGAGCTCGCTTATCGTTTATCCGGCATTAGATGGCAAAATTTATATAGTACAAAAAGAGACTGGTAGAATTTTACGTGACGTGGTCGTAAGTTCTGAAAATTTCTTTAATAACATCATATTCTTAGGCGTTGAGGGCGATAATCTAATCGCAGCAACAGCTAAAAAACTTATCGTCATTAACCCAAGCCAAACGGTCTATTATGACGGCGAGATCAAAGATGTATTAGTTAATAACGATGAAATTTATATCTTTAAAAAAGATGGTACGATCGTAAGAACAAATCTTATGTTAAAAGAGCAAAATAAAGTTAATTTCAAATTTGCCATCTTCTCAGCAGCCACTATTATCAATAATAAGCTCTACGTAATCGAAAAAACAGGCTACGTTATAAAAACAAATTTAGACCTCAGTGGAGCTGAAATTTATGAATTTAGCGATGAGATAAAAGATAAAAGCTTTATGGGCAGTGGTGCCTTTTATTATGATAATGAACTTGTTAATTTAGGGCAATGAACCAAAAAATTTGGGAGCTTTTTGAAGCCAAAAAAATCCTTTTAAAAGATATCAAAGCACTTAATACAAGTGAATTTAGCACAAAAAAGACGCTTGATATCTTTTGGGGAGTGGACAATAAGAGCTTTTATAATCTTATCTTTTTAAGAACAGCAAAAAGTAGATTACTACGCAAAGAGGCTTTGGAGCTTGAAGAAATTTCTAAAAAAATAGAGACGAAATTCCAAACAAGCTTAAGAAAAAAAACTATATTTTATAGCTCAGAAATTTGTTCTAAAGCCTTAAAAGAACTACAAGACAATAATTGGCGATGTTATGATTTTGTGTAATATAGGCAATACTAACGCTACATTTTTAGAAGATGGCAAAATCTCACGTATGAAAATTTCTGAGTTTAAAAGCTATAAGCCAGAAAAAAAAGTATATTTTATATCCGTAAATGATGAAATTTTAAATATTTTAAAAGATAATAAGATGTTTGTGGATCTAGAACCATTTTTTACTATTGATACGATATATCAGGGTCTAGGTGTAGATAGAATCGCAGCATGTTACTCTATAAATAATGGCGTAATCGTTGATGCTGGAAGCGCCATAACAGTTGACATTATGGCAAATTCTATCCATCTTGGAGGATATATCTTGCCAGGCATTTCAAGTATGCTAAACGCCTACAAAAGTATCTCTCCACGACTTGATATTACTATAAATTCACAAATTGACATAGATGCACTACCACAAAAAACAGCCGATGCTGTGAGTTATGGCATTATTAAACCAATAATAACTCTACTAGATAAGCTAGCCGGTGACAAAAAAGTCTATTTTACTGGTGGAGATGGCGACTTTTTGTCAAAATTTTTTAAAAATGCTATTTGCGACAAGATGCTAGTTTTTCGTGCCATGCAAAAGCTAATAACTGAAAAGAAAGATATGATAATATGATAACAGTAGCACTACCGAAGGGAAGAATAGCTGAGGCAACACTAGAAATTTTTAGAAAAATTTTTGGTTCAAGTTTTTTATTTGAAGATAGAAAACTAATCCTTGAAGAAGGAAATTTTAGATTTTTAATGGTTCGCAACCAAGATATCCCAACTTATGTCACTGAAGGTGCAGCTGATATCGGTGTGGTGGGACTTGACGTACTTGAAGAGCACAAGCCAAATGTTGTAAGGCTACTGGATTTAAAAATCGGACAATGCAAAGTTTGCATTGGTATAAAAAATAACTCTGAATTAGATCTAAACCAGCCAGAGCTAAAAATAGCCACAAAAATGCCAAATATAACAAGAAATTATTTTACAAAACAAGCTGTAGCTGTAAAGATCATCAAACTTTATGGCTCGATCGAACTTGCACCACTAGTTGGCTTAAGCGATGCAATAGTTGATGTAGTCGAGACTGGCTCAACTATGAAACAAAACGGACTAAAGATCGCTGGTGATATCATGCAAAGCTCAGCTTATCTAATAGCAAATAAAAATAGCTTTATCATTAAAAAAGATGAGATTTTAGAGCTTTACAAAAAAATCAAAGAAGAGATTTAAAATCCTTTTCTCTTATCATAAAGCACAAAATTTCTCTAATTATAAAGTCCGACTATTCGCTTATAAATTCTTTTAGAATAATTCATTGGTAGCTATTGGCGCACATTAGCACAGCGACCAGTGATAATGGCTTCTTATCCTGTCATAAGAGTAAAAGCTCTTAGCTGATGGACTAAAATTTATGGATACTCTAAAAGCAAATCCTCACAACTCAGTTTATGATGGTCCGACTTTATACTGCGATGAGTGCACGAGCATAAAATTCCACAATGAATGGGGAGGGTAACACCTTGAAAATTTCAAAAACTATTAGTGCCTATAATCTTTATAAGTAAAATTTTGGATTTTTAGTTGTTTTGCCAGTTCATTATGCACTTTATGATACAAGCGGAGATAAATTTCTGTATAGTTTGTCATGAGATGGATCCTATGGCAATTGCTTACAATGATGATATTCATAGCAATAAAGGCAAAAATGGTATTTTAGAGGGCTGAGTATATTTCTTTAGTGATCCTGATGTGATTGATTGGTACAAGAATCTCAAAAACCACGAGTATTTCGTATTTGATAATAGCGACACTAGCTCCATACAAATGTAATAGATAACAACACTTCAGCACAAATTCAAAAGATGCATGCTCACCATCAACAACTTAAAGAGTTAAAATGTGCAAGCTACCAATATGATGTAGGACATGGGTATGGTTTAGAAATTACCTTGAATACCGAAAGCTAACATATAAAATTTATGAGAAGATTATATTAGAGCAAAAGATTGATGCTAAGAAAAAATCTTCAAAGATAAATATAAACCTACAAAAGAAGAAAAGGAATTTTTAAAACAAAAAGTTTTGATAAGAATAATACAAAACCAGTTAATGGGTTGGCTAGGTAAAGTTTTACTTCTTGTATAAATCTTTTAATACAAATTTATATTATAAAGATAGAGATAAATCTAAATTGGAAAAATTTATAAAAATATTAAAGATAAAATAATAAATTTTAGTTTTTAAAATTTAAGAAATTTGCACAAGCTCTTTGTTCACAAGCTTGTATGAGCTATCGCATTTTGCGGCTAGATCGTTGTCATGAGTAACTAGCACAAGGGCAGCGCTATTTTCATTTACATAGTCAAATAAAACTTGCATCACTTCATTTGCTGTTTGTTTGTCAAGGTTACCCGTTGGCTCATCTGCAAAGATAATCTTTGGCTTCTTGGTAAGTACTCTAGCGATACTTACGCGTTGCTGCTGACCACCGCTTAGCTCACCAACTTTTTGATTTATCACATTTGAAATTTTAAGCGACTCAAGCTCTTTTTCTTCTATTTTTTCGCCAGATAAGATACTTGCGAGCTCGATATTTTCATAAGCGCTAAAACCTTTAAAAAGATAGTGTGACTGGAAAATGATGCCAAAATGAAGCCTTCTAATAGCCAAAAGCTCGTTTTGTGAAAGCTCATAGATTGATCTATCTTGATAGATGACCTCACCAAAATTTGGCTTTAAAAGTGTCGAAAGTATGTGTAAAAGTGTTGATTTGCCACAACCGCTAACGCCTGTTATCGCGATGCTTTGTTTTTGATTGAGAGTTAAATTTATATTATTAAAGAGCGTATAATCATACGCAAAGCCTAGATTAGACGCTCTTAAAATTTCCATTAGCCTATTTGAGCAGCAACTTCTGCAGCAAAGTCATCTACTTTTTTCTCTAAGCCTTCGCCAAGTTCAAAACGAACGTATTTTACGATCTCGATCTTGCCACCAAGCTCTTTGCTTTTTTCTTCAATAACTTGTTCAATAGTCTTTTTATCGTCCATTACATAAAACTGGCCTAAAAGTGTGAGGCGTTGGTCAAGCACTGTGTTGTCAGCATAAAATCTCTCGATCTTACCAGGGATGATCTTGTCCCAAATTTTCTCAGGTTTGCCCTCAGCTTTTAGCTCTTCTTCGATCGCTTTTGTAGCTTTTGCAAGCTCTGCCTCGCCTATCTGGCAGCGGCTAGCATACTCAGGGATGTGATGAAGTGGCTTGCCTAAGCGTTTTAGCTCTTCATTTTCTTTTTCAAGCTCAGCACGAAGTGCGATAAATTCTTTCTCAACAAAATCTTTATCAAGGTCTTTATAGCTTATAACGCTTGGCTTCATAGCAGCTGCATGCATACATAAATTTCTTATAAAATCAGCTGCTTTATTTGCAACTTCTACGCTTTCGCAAGCTGCACCGATAAGTACGCCAACACGGCCATTTGAGTGAACATAGCCATTTACCACACCTTTATCATCAGCAATAATAGTCTCAAAGCGACGAACTACAAGGTTCTCACCTATAGTTGCGATCTGAGTTTTGAAGTAATCTTCAAACTTAACACCATTTAAAGTGCTCGCATTTAGCTCTTCAACTGTTTTTATGCCGCTTGATTGGATGTGAGCTGTTGCGTCTTTTGCAAGTGCTTGAAACTGTGGGTTTCTAGCAACGAAGTCAGTCTCAGAGTTGATCTCACTGATAGTTGCTTTCTTGCATTTTGAGCAAACTTCAACGCTTACTAAGCCCTCGCTTGCAAGGCGGTCAGCCTTTTTAGCAGCTTGACCTAGGCCTTTTTCACGAAGGATGTCAACAGCTTTTTCCATGTCGCCATTTGCTTCGCCAAGTGCCTTTTTGCAGTCCATCATACCAGCTCCGGTTGATTCACGGAGCTCTTTTACCATTTGTGCAGTTATTTCCATTACTCTTCGTCCTCACCAAAGTCTTCTTCACTCATAGCCTCAGCTACAACTGCATCTTTCTCATCTTGGCTTACTTCTTCGCCAGCAGCTTGCTCGCCACCATCTTGCTCAAGAAGTGATTTGCCTTCGTTGATCGCTTCAGCCATCTCTTGGCAGAAAAGCTGAACAGAGCGGATAGCATCGTCATTCCCTGGGATCGGATAGTCAACAACGTCAGGATCGCAGTTTGTATCAATAGGTGCTACAACTGGGATTTTTAAACGATTTGCCTCTTGAACAGCGATCTTTTCTTTAACTGTGTCAACAACAAATATCATATCAGGTAGACTTTTCATATTGCGGATACCGCCAAGAGTTGCGATAAGCTTCTCTTTTTTGCGGCGAAGCATCAAAGCCTCTTTTTTAGTTAGTAAATTTATCGAACCATCTTCTTCCATAGTTTCGATAACTTCTAGTTTGCGGATAGACTGACGGATAGTACCAAAGTTTGTCATCATACCACCTAACCAGCGGTGATTTACATAAGGCATTCCACATTTTTCAGCGTACTCTTTGATAGCGTCGATAGCTTGTTTTTTAGTACCAACAAATAGCACTGACTTACCTTCAGCAGCTGCGTCACGAACGATGTTGTAAGTGTAGCGGAAGTAGCGGATAGTCTTTTGTAGATCTATAATATAGATACCTTTTCTCTCGCCAAAGATAAATTTTTTCATCTTTGGGTTCCAGCGGCGTGTTTGGTGACCAAAATGTACGCCACACTCTAATAAATCTCTCATAGTTACCATGAGTTTCTCCTTGTTTTAGGCATTTTGCCTTGAATTTAGTTTTATCCTCCACGACCATTAATGCTTTTGCACAACCAAATTTAGGATTGTCGTGTGTGAAATAAAGGGGGATTATACTTAAAGTAATATGAATTTAAACTAAAGTTTATTTACTTAATTGTGAGTCTTCTTCAATTTTTATTAACTTAGCAAAAATTTCTGCCAATGCTTGCCTTTGTTCGGATGAAATTTCAAGCTTCTTAACATTTAAAAGAATGCTTACAAACTCCTCATTTTGAATCGTTTCTACGCCAAATTTTCTTGCATTTGTAGTGATTTTTAGCACAAGAGGATTTTTTGATTTAAAGTTTTCGTAAGGCATTCTTTCTCTACTTTTCAAAATTACAAAGCGATTATAAAAAATTTATAATAAATTCGGACTCAAATTTATATCAAACTTTTATTCTTTTATCTCAAAACTAAGCGTCGTTTTTAATGTCTCTTTATCGCACTTCGCAGCGTCTGGATAAGGTCTTTCATAAATCACTTCAAATACCCAAAATCCTGGCCTTAGAGCTAACACTTCAGTGATGCCTTGCTCATCAGTCACACCATAAAACGCGTGCTTATGGTCTAAAAATCCAGCAAAAGTACCAGTTAGCTTAGCTCGCCCTAGTGGCTTTCCGTCAGCAAAAACCTGCAATTTAAAAGGCTTATCTACTCTAAATTCCGCTGGGTTTTGTAGCGGTACGATCTCGATTTTAACTCCAATAGGTTTAGTTACGAAGTCGTTTGTTTCACCTAAATTTAAGACTCTCTTAGACGTTATCGTCATCAGCCGGCAAATCTGTATATCGCTTAGATCCTTTAGATCAAGCTTAGTTTTGTCTATTAACCACTTGCCATCACTACGTTTTTTAAGCGAATACATAGGATTTTGCTGTGCTAGTAAGATATATGTGCCTTTGTCTAATCTTTCGCCCTCATAGCGGTAGTTCTCGCCACTTTGCGTAAGCTTCTTTTTGCTACCATCTTTACTTATTACAGTAATTGGCGCAGAAAGATGGACGCGTTCGGCCATAATAGGCTCTAGCTTTGGAAAATCGTCGCTATAACCCATGTTTGCGATAAATTTTCCTAGCTTTTCATCATTAGCTCCATCTACCCAAAACATGTGTGCTTGCGCCATATAAAAGGCTCCTGTTAGCATAATGGCAGTCAAAAATTTTACCTATTTTCATGATTTTCCTTATTGTTATTTTTGATATTTAATGTCAAATTGTAGCTAAAAATTATTATATTTAGCCATTTTTTAGATCAAATTAAATATCAAAACGTTCAATACAATTTAGCTGGCAAATTTTAACAGGCAAGTAATGAAGCTAAAAATTTGCTTTTATTTTTTAGTATTTATTGATGTAGCTCTATTCATCACAAATCCGCAAAAACGCCCAGTCCTACTTTGTTTGCGGTATGAGAATAATTCATCTGTCTCAAAAGTACAACGAGGATCTAGCGATATTTGCTCTACCCCAAGCTTAGCAAATTCGTCTAATAAAGCTGTGTTTATATCAAATTTTCCATCATTTTTATATCGGTTAAATTTACCAAGATCTAGCTTGCCTACTTCGTAGTTTTGCACTTTGATATTTGCGCCTATAAATACGCGTAAATTACTAGTGCGGCAACCAAACTTACTTGTCATCAGTCCTACCGCATTTGTGCAAATTTTACTAGTAACACCTGCACGTCCCGCATGCACAGCTGCGACTACGCCAAGATATTCATCTATTATCAAAACAGGCGCACAGTCAGCGACTAAGACGCAAAGCGCCACACCTTTTAATGATGTTATCACACCATCACACGGAGGTAGATCGTCGTTAAAATCTTGCAAAATTTCCACTCTATTTGAGTGGATTTGGTTCATAAATTTTAAATTAACAGGCATAATACCAAGCGCCGTTGCTAAAATTTCACGATTTTGTGCGACCTTTAGCGGATCATCGCCAACATGATCTGCTAAATTTAAGCTCTCAAAAGCTCCCTCGCTCACACCGCCAAATCTATTTGTAAAGCCAGCTAATACGCCATTTTTATCAAAGACGATCTCTAAATTTTTACGCATTTTATCCACCTAGTAAAGGCTAGAAATTCGCTCAACATCGTCCCAGCTAAGGCCATTATCTTGCTTACAAAAAAGCTGCCTAGCTACGTATCGAGCCAAAAGATCACTTTCGATATTTACGCGCCTGCCAACCTTAAAAGTACCAAAAAGGCTATCTCTAAATGTAATCGGTATGATCGTCAGCCTTATACCCTTTGGCAAAATTTCATTTATGGTTAGGCTCACTCCCTCGACGCCCACCGAGCCTTTATTTGACATCAAACTCATAGCCTCGCGCGGCAAGTCGATGTAAAAATCAACCCCATTCTCATTCTTTTTGATATTTGAAATTTTACCGATAAAATCGATGTGTCCTTGCATCAAATGCCCATCTACTCGGTCTCCTAACTTCATAGCTGGCTCGATATGCACTCTTTCTTTTAAATTTTCAACCGCGATATTTGCCCTACTCTCTGCGCTTAGCTCCACACTAAAGCCATTTTCATGTAGTTTTATTACGCTCAGGCAAGCGCCATTTACAGCAATGCTATCGCCTAAATTTGGACGAAAATTTGTCTTTAGTCTTAAAATATTTTGTGAATAACTAACAACCTGTGCGATCTCATGGATCAAGCCATTAAACATATTTTGCCTTTAAAATTTTTAAGGATTTTACTAAATTTTGCCTAAATTTGGGCATTGCCATCTTTGATTATTTTATATATTTAAGTAGATAATTGCATAAATGGCAGTAAATTTTTGGTAATCGCACCAAGAATGCTAATAAAAATTTATTGGGTAACTCTAGTATAAATTCTCTACAAATTTTAGTTTTTTATTTTTTATAAATTTAGCAGCCTTAGCTTGTCTGTAAAACTAGCCACGCCTTGCTAAAATCGCGCGCCAAAAGATCATCCTTTTTTATCCACAGATAAATTCTGCCCTCTCCGTCCCAGTCCATGTCGCCCTCATCATCACTATCTATCTGTAAAAGTAGTTGCCACTGGGCAGAATTTTTCTCAAATTCCGCTATTCTTGGGTGGTGATAAGCGCTACCATCACCAGAGCTAAGCCCATTTGTAACTAGCTCACACTCTAGCTCCATACCATCTTGGACATTATCAGAGTGTCCAAGGAGCTTATTTTCTTTAGCCTGCCAGCTTGGCTCAATAACCTCATGATAGGCCTCCCACTCAGCTTCACTAATTTTACTAAATGGCACAATCGAGCTTTGTAAATTTGGCAAATTTATCTCATTTTCAAAGCTAAGCAAGCGTGCGTTAAACGTAGAATTCTCTCCTTCTAAGCTCTCCGCTCTCCTACGAGAAAGTGGCCCATGATTTACATCAGAAAAGATCACTGCAAAGCCGTTTTTATCGGCAGGATCATAGCCCCAAACACGCAAATTTCTATCATAAAAGAGATAGAGCATTCCGCTTTTTGGCAGTAGTGAGTCAATGTCAAATTTGCTAGCTTCAGCAAAATTTATCTGTGCCACAAAACTTAAAGCGCCATTTTCATTTAACGGCCACGATAAACCATCTGGCAGATCTGGCAAGCCACCGAATTTAGACGCTCCAACGGCGATATAATCGTCATTTTTAGCTTGCGCATCTATCCTTATGGCATTTCTTGCTAGTGGCAATAAAAGCCTAAAAAGTTCATCCAGTCCACGCTCTTTACAACCTTTAGAAATTTTTGCAATATCCATATTTTCCTCTTTAACAAGCATCAACGTATATATGATACTTCTTACAATGCAAACATCTAAACAAATACCCAGCAATATCGCCAGCTTTAACAAGATGTTCGCGTAGCATTTTATCGTCGTATTCGGCTCTTTTTGCGTAGTCCTCAAAGACCTCGTCTGCTATACCCTTTTCTTCAAGCTCTCTTGTACCAACGTCACCTAAAAATTCGCAATAATCATCACAACAAACTATCCAATGCTCACCCTGCCAGCTCTCGTAGCCCGGGGTTCTTCTAAAAAGTTCATCATCCTTTTTAGCATCACTTGTATTTAGTTTGTCAGCATCTTGTACAAATGTAGCATCAAATTTCTTGGCAGCCTTGCCGCTAGAAATACAAGTAGGACAAAGATACGAAATATCTTGCTCGCAATAAATGCTACCGCTATAATAAACTTCAGTATCTTTGCCACAACACTCACACACTATGTTCATATCATCTTTAAATACACCGGTTCTTAAAGGATTAGGATGGTAGATAAATTTTGGTAACGTGATGGCTTTGTCTTTTTGAGCTAAAATTTGATCTCTACTTTTTGGGCGAGGTAGTGCCCATCTATCATTCTCGTCAATGAATTGCACTAGATAGCCAAGTGTCTTTAGCTGTTTTTTATCACTTTTGTCGTGTATTTTTAAAAGTAAGTCGTAAGCACTCTTTCTCATAGATAAAAGCTGATAAACATCGACTAAAACATACTTTGCGCAAATGTCATCACATTTTTCCAACTCTTCTTTAAACTCATAGAGTGCCTCAATACTAGAAGCATTACCATTATTTTTATAATATTCTTTTGAAAGAGTGATATATTTTTCTTGAAATTTATCCATTAATACTCTTTATGTAGATTTGACATTAACAATTTTAGTGTTTAAATCTTAAAGATAAAAAAGCTAGTGTAAAATCATGGTTGTTAAATCGATTAAATTTATATAGATTTTTAAATTGTTTTAGTATTTTAGTAGATGATGCCACAAACAAATTTGATAAGTATTCTTATAAAATTGTTGTGACTATAAATTTATTCTTCAAATGCTCCGATAGAGAGAATTTTTTCTATTCTTTTTGCTACAAGATCATTTATATCAAACTTTTCAAGCTCGGCTAGCTCTGAGATAAAATAATTTGCAAGTGCTTTTGCAGCACCATCTTTATCTCTATGGGCTCCATTTATCGGCTCATCTATAACAGCATCAATCAGTGATAGACTTTTTAAATCATCAGCTGTTATTTTCATAGATCTTGTAGCTTGTTCCTGTTTAGCTGGGTCATTCCAAAGTATTGCCGCACAGCCTTCTGGTGAAATAACTGAAAACACAGAATTTTTCATCATAGCAAGCCTATCAGCCACACCAATAGCTAAAGCGCCACCACTTCCACCTTCGCCGATAACAACAGCAATTATTGGAGTTTTTAAATTTGCAAACTCGAATAAATTTCTAGCTATGGCTTCACTTTGTCCTCGCTCTTCAGCTCCAACACCTGGATATGCGCCTGGAGTGTCTATGAGAAATAAAATGGGTAGATTAAATTTTTCAGCCATTTTTGCAACTCTAAGAGCTTTGCGATAACCCTCAGGATGAGGCATACCAAAATTTCTTCTTAACTTATTTTTAGTACCACGGCCCTTTTGCTCGCCTATAACAATAGTCTTTTTGCCTCCGATATAGCCGATGTAGCAAACTATCGCTGGATCATCTCTAAATGCCCTATCTCCATGAATCTCATATCCATCAATCAAAAACGCATTAATATAATCAATAGAATATGGTCTATCTGGATGACGAGCAAGTTGCAAACGTTGATATTCGTTTAAATTTTTATATATTTTTGATATCTCTTTAGATAAATTCTTATTTAAAATTTCAACAGCATGTTCATCGCCTCTGATCTTAGCATTTGCTATATCTTCATCAATTTGCTTTATGCTTTTTTCAAAATCTAAATAATTTGACATCTTAATCCAACTTTTTAAATATCACGGCGCCATTCGTGCCGCCAAAGCCAAACGAATTGCTCATAACAGCCTTTATATCAGCTTTTCTAGCTTTATTTGGAACATAGTCTAGATCACACTCTGGATCAGGAGTTTCGTAGTTTATTGTTGGAGGTATAATACCGTCTCTCATTGCCATTATAGATATAACAGCCTCGATCGCACCAGCACCACCTAGGCAGTGTCCAGTTTGACCTTTTGTTGAGCTAACTGGTGGACATTTGTCACCAAAAACTGCTTTTAACGCCGCAGTTTCATTCTTGTCATTTACAGGTGTTGAAGTACCATGTGCATTGACATAATCTATCTTTACACCTTTTGCCATATCAAGTGCTTGTTTCATCGCACTTAATGGACCTTCAAGTGTTGGTGACGTGATATGATGAGCATCTCCACTCTCGCCAAATCCAACTACTTCAGCATAAATTTTAGCACCTCTTGCAATAGCTGACTCATACTCTTCAAGTACAAGCGCACCGGCTCCTTCACCCATTACAAAACCATCACGATTTGCGTCAAATGGCCTTGATGCCTTACTTGGCTCATCATTTCTAGTTGAGAGAGCTTTCATTGCTGCAAAGCCGCCTATACCCACACCACAAATAGTAGACTCAGCGCCGATAACTAGCATATTTGTAGCTTGACCAATCATAATGCATTTTACAGCTTGCGATATCGCATGAGTGCTTGCTGCACATGCTGTTACACTAGACAAATTTGGACCCTTAAGTCCGTGATTTATAGAAACTATACCACCTAGCATATTTACAAGTGCAGATGGAATAAAAAATGGTGAAATTCTCTTTACACCTTTTTCAAAATATGTAATCGAGTTTTTCTCAATATTTGGCAAACCACCTATGCCAGCTGCCGAGCTAACGCCAAATTTATGAGCATCAAACTCTTTAAAATTCGCATCAGCCATAGCTTCATTAGATGCTTTTATGCCAAGCTGTATGAAACGATCTACTTTTTTCACCTCTTTGCCGTCTAAAATGCTATTCGGATCAAAATCAGTTATCTCGGCAGCAATTTTAACAGGAAAGTCACTTACATCAAAGCTTGTGATCTCTTTCACACCTGTTTTACCCTCGCAAATAGCCTTAAAAGAACTCTCTTTGTCAAGGCCAAGTGCGTTTATCATGCCTATACCAGTTACAACGACTCGTTTCAATACATCTCCTTAAATCAAACTGTGTAAATTTTAATTATTTACCTAGTTTTTCTATATAATTAACAACGTCTTGAATGCTTATTAACTTCTCTGCTTCGCTATCAGGAATTTCTACTTCAAATTTCTCTTCTAAAGCCATAACTAGCTCTACAACGTCAAGTGAATCAGCGCCTAAATCCTCAATGATTTTAGACTCTAATTTTACTGCTTGTGGATCTACACTTAGTTGCTCTACAACTACGTCTCTTACGTCTTCAAATACTGCCATTTTAAGGTCTCCTTATAAAAAATGTCTGTTATCTTATAATATTTACGCTTTTATTTATTTTAAATTTCAAAACTTGTCTGAAATTTACCTACATATAAAGTCCGCCATTTATTTTTAGAGTCTCACCAGTCACGTAGCTCGCGTGATCACTTAGTAAAAATGCAACTGCCTCGGCCACTTCACCAGCACTACCAAAGCGTTTTAGTGGTATATTGTCGCTATAAGTTTTCTTCACCTCATCGCTTAATCCATGCGTCATATCAGTCTCAATAAAACCAGGAGTTACGCTATTAAAGCGGATATTTCTGCTTGCGCCCTCCTTTGCAAAGCTCTTGCTCATGGCGATTAGTCCGCCTTTGCTGGCTGAATAGTTTACCTGTCCTGCATTTCCCATCTCACCAACGATAGATGCGACGTTTACGACCGCTCCAAAGCGCTTTTTGCTCATCACTTTCAAAGCCTCTCTACATCCTATGAAAGCTGAAGTTAAATTTGCATTTATCACATCTGTAAATTCGCTAGTTTTCATGCGAAGCGCTAGCTTGTCATTTGTGATGCCAGCGTTATTTACGAGGTAGCTTAGCTCGCCGTCGCTATCAACTATTAAATTTATACCTTTTATAAATTCATCTTCGTCTGTCGCGTCAAATTTTATCACTGCAGCCTTGCCGCCATTTTTCTCGATTTCAGCTTGCAAAGCGTCTGCTATCTCAGGCTTTGAGCGGTAGTTTATCCACACTTTTAAGCCCATATTTGCAAGCGTCTTTGCGATTTGTGCACCGATACCTCTGCTTGCACCTGTTATTAGCACGTTTTTTCCGCTAAATTTCATAGATTCTCCTTATTTTTTCTAATTTTTCAATGATTGTAGCTTATATAAGCTTAACGTCTAAATTTTATCGTTTTTTTCCCACTTTATCTTTTTGCCAAAACCAAGAACATTGCTCGTAAATTTAAGCTTTTCAAGATTTATGCACCAAATTTTTGGATCCATTACTTTTGCATAAAAAAATCTTTTGAAATAAATTTCTATTTCGTTTTCTTTAGCCTCTCTCATCACTCCTTGAAACTGTACGCCCTCTATCTTGCCAACGATCTTTGTATCAAGAGCAACCGTACCAGCAACAAGCTTTGAATTTTTTAAAAATTTAACATGTGAGCTTTCATCAGAGCTAGCTAACAAAAGGCTAAAATTTAGCTCATCAAAGGTATAAAATGCACTAAAAGCATAAGGCTGCTCCTCATCATCAACGACACAAATGCTAGCAAGGTGCATCTTTTTTAAAAATTTAACTATTCTCTCATCCATCTAAATTCCTCTAAAAATGTCAAGAATGACTTGAAATTTAAAGATAACTATGACGATTATCAGCACCCAAAGCGTAAAAATAATGAGCTCTATTAGAGTAAATTTATCTTTTGCGACCCTTTTAAAAACAAGTATCGTTAAAAATGCTCCTAAAAAGCCGCCAATTAGCGAAAAATAGTGGATCGCATTAACCTTTACAAAGCTTGGCAAAAGTCCTTTAAAAAATAATGAAAACATCAAAATTGAGAGCAAATTTGCAAGTATCAAGTAGTAGCCAACGACTGGTAAAACTGGGTAGAGCCTAGCAAAGCCAAAGCTTAAAACAGTGATAAGCATCAGCAAAAAGATCCTAGTCCCAAAACAACACATCGCCCGTCCTTTTTTGACGCATTTTACAAAATTTTGCTTTATGAAATTAAAATTTTGCCGATTTAGCCTCAAAAGGATTTAAAAATGCAAACAAATTTTTACTCTCAAGGAAGCTACAACAACATGAGCTTTTCGATGAAAACTAGCTCAGGCGATGAGATAAGCTTTTCGATGTATGACAACAAAAGTTTGGAGTTTTCAAGCCATAAAAATGGCACTTCAAGCCAAAGAAGCCTTACTCTCACGCACGAATACGGCTATGAGTTTTTATATAAAGGAAACGGCATAGACGAGCAAGATATGAAAGAGATCGAAGAGGCGATGAAGCAAATTCGCCCACAAGTTGATGAATTTATGAAAAACGTCAAAGAGGGCGACAAGATCGCTGGTAGCAGCCAAAGCATAAGTGAGCTTTCAAACAAGATCAAGCAAATATTACCTGACGCAAAAGATCTAAATCACAAAAATTTCATAAATGACAATATGCTAAAGATGTTTGACGAGCTTCTAGCTAAAAATGATGCAAACAAAAATCTACTAAGTGCCACAAAAAGGCTATTTGACACATTGCTTGATGAGAGCAACAAAGTATCTTACTACGCATAAATTTAGGGCCTTTTGGCTCTAAATTTTTATAAGTGCCTCTCTCTCAAAAAAGAGGTGCGACAAGACTATCACGAAATAAAGCTGAAAAAATAGCCCAACAAGCGGCACAAGCGAAATGAGATAAAACAAAAGTGTAAAAGCTATAAATTTTATCCCGCCACCTTCAAGCAGTGCTAGCTCAAATTTATCACTATCAAGAGTGTTTGAGCCAACGTCTATCAGTAAAAGTTTGTAATAGATATAAAAAAATGGCACGTTGATGATGAAAAAATTTAAGACTGGTACAAATAAAAGAGGTAGGCAAACGAGCAATATCCCAAGAAATTTCATGATCTCAATCATCATCACCTTTAGCACTCTAGCCGTGCTAGCCTCGCTTTTAAGCACGTAGTTGTAGTGCCTTTTGTTTATCTCTTTGGCTACAACCGGCGTTAAAAAGCCAGCTACGACTAGAGCGATCACGATGCTAATGATGATCGTTAAAAAGGTGCTCAAAATATAAAAAAGTATGCTAACTATCCATTTTGTGGCGCTAAAGCTTAAAATTTTAATAGCGATAAAAGAGAGCGCCGAGTTTGGCTCTAAAAAGGTAAAATTTTCGTTTTTGGCGCTATCACTTAAAAGATCAAATATCTCACCGCCGCTCCAGATCGTAAGCCACGTGAGACTAAAAATGCTAAGACAAAGTGGCAAGATGGATAGCGCTATAAATTTGGCTGTAAAAAAATCTTTAAAGCCAAGGCGAAGAAGGTTTATCATTTCACCTTTTTATATTCAAGCTCAAGTGTGGCGTAAATTTCACCTATCTTACTAACGCCATTTGACAAAATTTCACTCATCACTTCATTATCTTCGCGTCCGTTCCAGTTTTTCTTATAGCTGCCTTCTTTGTAGCCATTATTTTGACGGAAGCGATTTAGCACGTTTTTAGCGATATAGCACTCATAAAGTGAGTATAAATTTACGCCACATTTTAAAGACATAGAGAAGTAAATTTTTAAAATATCAAATATATCGTAGTCAAACCCGCTGCACTCATGTATAAGCATCTCAACATCATTCATTATCTCATAAATGCTCTCGTCTTCGATCTTTAGTGGCTCTTTGCAAAACTCACTAAATCCGCTTGATTGGCAAATATCATCAGCTAAAGTTTCTATATCTCCAAGCTGTTTTGATTTATAAATTTGCAAAGCCAGGCTCATAATAAAGTGCCAAATATCAACAACTTCTATGCGTAAATTTTGCTCATCAGTCTTTGCATCAATGCTCTTCCAGTGCTTCCATGCAAAGCTATCGATTAGCTCAGCACACTCCATATATATGCAGCGCCTCCAGCTGATTAATTTATTTTTATTAGTATAACCATTTTCCCAGCCAAGCCCATTCGTCTCATCATTTAGGCTTTGCTGCATCTTTAACATCTCTAAAATAATCGTTCTTTCATTCATTTTAGGCCTTTAAAAATTTTAAAGGATTATAACAAAAAATTATTAAATGCCACGAGATAAGCTTGACTTAAATCATTTTATGTATAAAATTTAGGAGCTAAAATAGGCAAAAATTTCAAAGGAGAAAAAATGAGAGAAAAAGATCTAGTGGTTTGCAATGTTTGCGGACTAAAAAGCAGTGATGATACAAATGCGGTTTTTATCCACGCTCATAAAAATGGTGAAGAAGTTGATATCTGCACCAGTTGTGTTCCAAGCGTGATCCATGGCTCAGGCATGGTCGTAAAATCAAACGAAGAGATAAAGGCTGAAATTTAAACTCTAGCTATCATTTGAGGATCTTGTCTTACAAGGTCTTCAAATTCTTCTGCACTCATAGGCCGAGATAAGAAAAGTCCTTGCACTTCATTACAATCAAGCTCTTTTAAGAAATGAATATCTTCTTCTTTTTCTACACCTTTTGCGCCAACTTTTATCTTCATTGCCTTCGCTAAATCGATAATTGCGGATACGATTTGTGCATCTATTTTGCTATTTGATGCTTGAGCAACAAATTCACTTGCTATTTTTATACGCTTAACACCGTACTTTCTAATATAAATAAATGAAGTATATCCAGAGCCAAAATTATCTATACAAACGTCTATATTATTTTCTTTAAGAATAGAAAAAATTTTATCAAGCGTTTTAGAATTATTTGTCCATATTTCTTCGCCAAATTCTATTTCAAAAAGCTCTAGATTTATATGGTGAGAGCGTAAGCTAGAAACAAAATCTAAAACAAATTTTTCTGATTTATTTTGAATCTGTGCAACATTTATGCTTATTTTTGGTATCAAGAGTTTTTCTTTTTGCCATCTATCTACATACTCTATGGTCTTTGAAACTAAAAGCGAGCAAATATCGTTTAAGATATCGCTATTTACGTTGACCTCTTTCATAAATTTGCTTGCTTCCATCAAGCCAAATTTTTCTGATTTCCAATATAAAAAAACCTCTGCGTAGATCATTTTTTCGATTTTTAGATCAAATATTGGTTGAAAATATACATGAAGGTCTTCTTGTAAATTAGCTTTTTTAAGTGCGATCTCGATGCTTGAGCTTAGGTGCATTTCATTGCTAATTTTATCGCTATAAACCATAGGATTTAAAGCTGGATTTTTCTTGGCGTAATACATTGCCATATCTGCGTTTTTTATAATATTTCTTGGATTTGCCGTGCTATTTTTTGTTGCTACGTCTATGCCTATTATGCACTTAAGCCCAAAGTGATATCTATCTATTTGAATTGGCTTTTCAATAGCGTCTTTTAAGGCAATACCAAGATTTAAGCGTTTTGTATGACTATTTATCTCCATTTTTGCTAATACGATAAATTCGTCCGCGCTAATCCTTGCTATGGCCTCTTGTCTATTGCAAACTTCAAGTATCCTTTTTGCAACTAATTTTAAAATTCTATCGCCTATTTCGTGCCCGTAAGATGTATTTATGCTTTTAAAACGGCTTAAATTTATATAATAAACCGCGATTTCCTCATCTTCAGAGATGCTTTTACACATTCTTTCAAGCTCATTTACTATAAAATTTCTATTGCCAAGGTCCGTTAGATAGTCTTTTTCGGACATATCTTGAAGTCTTAAATTTGCGAGCATAAGTTCATTGGTTCGCTCATGCATCGACTTTTCCATCTCTCTATGAAGATTTTTCTCATAATCTAATATTTTTCTACTTGCGATAGAGCTTTTAACGTAGTAATTAACAATAGCATTTACAACCAAGATAAATAACGAGATAAGTGCGCTAAAAGATGTTAGATCTTCTTGTAATAGCAAAGGTAAAACTATTATTATTGGTAACCATTTTGATCCTATTGAGATATCTTTATCGGTATTTGT
Source organism: Campylobacter concisus (assembly GCF_002165775.1). NCBI lineage: Bacteria > Pseudomonadati > Campylobacterota > Epsilonproteobacteria > Campylobacterales > Campylobacteraceae > Campylobacter > Campylobacter concisus. The sequence goes on from NZ_NDYP01000006.1 coordinate 23,361, forward strand.
AACATATTCATTTTTAGCTTTTAAATGAAAAGCTCCTATCATCAAAAAGAAGAAAGGAACGATATATAAAAAATCTATTTTATGGCCAAAATTTACATTTGAGATCTGACTATAAAAAATAAATAAATTTAGCATCGTAAATAAAATACTAGCTGATATGAGGTAAAAGCCACTAATTTTTATATGAAGCAAGCTGCTTGTAAAAATCTCACTTAAAGTAATAAAAAGTATAAGAAAATTTATGGCTACAATAGAGAGAAAAACGATATTTGATCTATTATTTATCATCGATAAGATATCTACTTCATCAAAAATACCATATATTAAAATTACTATTAAAAAAAAGACACTTATGCTATCCATAATAATGGCTAGCTTTTCTTGACTGGCTGCAAATTTTGAATACAAAAATATACTAACACCAGTTAAAATAGATATCATTGGCAACATAAAAAACACATCAAGATACGCGTAAGAACTATGAGCCCGCAATAGTACATCTTGATTTAACACCATTAATGCATCGCAAATAGACCATAAAAAAACACCAAAACATATTGCAAGCCAATGCGTTATTTTGGTTTTTACTTTATCCATTGAAGTATAAATGCCAAAAGTTATCATAAAGAAACTAAGCAAAATAGATATTTTTCCAATTAGATTATAGTCTAGTAAAGATGCTAATAGTGCAAATACGAATAGCGCTACAACTGCAACTAAGATCCATTTTCGCATGCCAGTTATAGATGATTTTGATATTAAAAAAATAGTGTCCCTCTCCTAAGAAATAGTCCAAATTATACAAAAATTGACTTTGCTTTTGGTTATAATTTCCCAAAAAATTTTAAAATTCACAAAGGTATCTTATGAAGTGCAATATCGTCATAAATGGACAAAATTTAATAGATTATAAATCTTTTAACTTATTTCTATCAAAAGCAGCAAGGAAACAATATTTTATAAATACCTTTATGATATTTACTGAAGCCATCATAGCTGGTTTTGTTGCTGATATGCTATTAAAAAGTAAAATTTTTACTGTCATCGGAGCTGTTTTTGCTATATTTTGGATCATTTTTTATCCTATCTTTTTAAAAAGAAGTCGCATAGCTGCATTAAAAAGAATTGAAATTTCAGACGTTCAAAAGCAAATGAATTTTGAAGTAAATGAGAAATTTCTAGCTTATTATGAAAGCGAACCCAAAGAAAATGAAAAATTTGACCTAAATGAAGTTAGTGAAATTTATGAACTCAAAAATATCTTTATTATTTTTTTAGAAGAAAAGATTCATCTAATAATCCCAAAAGATGAAGCTAGCTCAAAAATGATAAATGAGCTGGCTAAACTTTGCCATAAAGATATTTTAAAATTTGAAAATTTTAGCGCAAAGAGTGTGCTTAAATAGCACTTATTATAAGTTTTTCAAAATCCTCTGCACTCATTGGCTTACCCCAAAGATACCCTTGCACCTCATCGCATCCAAGCTCTCTTAAAATTTCAAGCTGGGTTTCATCTTCGACGCCTTCAGCAATAGTCTTTAGCTCCACATTTTTAGCCAAAGCTATAACGCTTTTTACCACATCTTTATCTATATCATTTTTAGCAATATTGTCTATCAGCTCTTTAGCGATCTTTAGACGACTCATAGGATATTTTTTAATATAACTCATCGATGAAAAACCAGTACCAAAATCATCTATAGAGATGCAAATTCCTCTATTTGAAAGCTCAGATAACGCACTTTGCATCATCTCTTCTGCATTTACAAGGCTAGCCTCAGTGATCTCAACATCTACACAAGATGGATCGATGCCGTATCTATCTATATAGCTTAAAAATTTAGACGCAAAATTTATATTATCAATCTGTTTTGGTGAGATATTTATGCCTATTTTTAGGTTTGTATTATATTTTTCATTCCAAAAGGCCATTTGTTTTATAGCGTTTTTTGCCACCCATTTTCCTATCGCATTGATAATAGAGCTTTGTTCGGCTATTGGGATAAATTTTGATTGATCTACCGGACCTTTTATAGGAGAGTTCCACCTAACAAGAGCCTCTGCTCCTACTATTTTTTTACCTTCTATTAGATATTGGGGCTGAAATTTTAGCTCAAATTCTTCATCAAAGCTTATGCTATTTAGCAATATTTCTATATAGTTTCTATCCTGAATCATGCTTTTTATATCACTATAAAAAACATACTTTTCAGATGCATCTTTCTTTGCTGCTTCTAGTGCTGCTTCTGATTGCATGATAAAATCATCAGCCAAAATTTCACTGGTTTGTGTCGAGCTAATCCCTATTTTTGCATCAAGTACAATTTTATAATCATCTATAACGATTGGCTCTGAAATAGCTTTTAGTAGATAGCGTAAAAATTCCCTGCAATGCACATTTTCATTTTGCTTGACAACAACGATAAAGTCATCTCCGCCAGATCTTGCAAATAAGGAATCGTTTGGTGGCAATATTGACTCAATATTTAAAGCAAACTTTGCTATTACATCATCGCCGATATAATGCCCGTACGAGTCATTTATCGCCTTAAAATGGTTTATATCAATACTATAAAGATCTATCTTTTCGCCAAGCGCCTTTGACTTTATCATCTCTTCAAGCCTTGCGATAAAATACTGGCGATTTAGAGCATTCGTTAGATAATCATATTTACTGATCCTTTGTAGGTGCCTATTTGTCTCTTCAAGCTCTTTTACTTTACTTTCTATCTGATTATTTAACACTTTTTTGATATGTATTTCACGTTTAATTAAAATATCCATCTTTCTAACATTAGAAAATGTATAAGATAATGCCCCGTATGCAAGCAAAGTAACTAAAATAGAAAATAACCATGTCAAATTTATCTTCCAAGAGTACAAGATCATGATCGTCAAAAATACGGCGAAAACAAATAGCTTTTGTATTAAAATTTTATCAAAATCGTTTCTGAGTGCCCTAAATTTTAGATTTGCCTCACCCTCTCTTAAATGAAGCGTAGCAACAAACAACATAAAAAATGAACTCTTAAATACAATGTCGTATCCAGAAAAGGATATTTCATCTATCCAAAAATCCATTGTAGTGGTAAAAATGTCATAAGTGCTTATTGCAATAAGCGCTATCAAGCATAAAAGTATAGATAGTCTTCTTTTTGAAAATTTAAGTGAAAAAAACGCAACAAATGAGGTACAAAACATAAATAAATCTATGGCAATGTAACTTAGATTAAAAAAATCTTTTTGGCTTAAAACTTGGGTTAAATTTCTATTAAAAATCATAAACCACATAAAGCTAAAATATATCGCAAAAATAGAGACCGAGTCCACAAATACTTGCATTAAAAATAAATTTTTCAAATTTTTGATCAAAATGTAAAAAGCAGAAAATGCAAACATAAAATATGAGACCACGTATGAGATTTGTATAAAATTGACTTTAGAAAGAAATTGTTTAAGAAAATCAACCTTATCATATAGCATCCACATAGTGTCTGATGCTACCCAACAAGTAAGGCCTAGTAATATATATATCCAATATGTTTTTAAATTTCTTGTCTCTTTTAGCTTTAAAAAGATAAATAATGTGATCATAAAATCAAATAGGGTAGTAATTATGTCTTCATAAAAACCACTAGCAATAAAATAACTAACAACATATACACAAAAAAGTATCAACATAAATAAAAAAGATACTTGATTTTCGTTACTTATTTTACTTATCATATTTCGTCTTTATCTATCTTTCTCTGCCTTTTTGGCTAAACTTTGCCATCTTTGCCACTCACCACTATCATCGACATCGTTGCCGATAGCTTCGTATCTAGCGTAAAAATGCTCAACAAATTTTCTAGTCTCTTCATCTTTCGGCAGATAGCTCTGCTCATCTTTTTGGCAAAATTTCTCTAAAAATGTGCTCGCATCATCTTTTTTAGCATATGTTTGCGCTAGATCGTAGTAGTTTTGCAGGCAAATTTCTTTAAATTTAGCGTAAGCTTGCTCGCTCATATCTACGCTTAGCTTGCCGTCAAATTTAAGCACACCAGCCCTAAAAAGTAGGCTAAGATGTATGAGTCCCTCGCAGTAATATGCCCTCACCTCATCGACCTTTCGCCACGCGATAAGCCCAACAGCACGGGCTATTAGCTCATGAAAGACGGCCATTTTATACTCCGCCTCTTCATGCAAGAAAAAATTTACTAGCCCGCCGGTCGTCGCCTTGTACTCTTCGATAAATTTGAAAACACCGCTTTTATTCATACTCATCTCAGTATCAAGTCCGATAAATAAAATGTGCCCAAACTCATGGCCAATGGTTGAGATTTCATATACTTTTTTCCAAATTTTTGGCTTTAAAAATAAAATTTCCCTACCAAAATCCAAAAATTCCTTGCTAAAAATTTCAGCCCCAAGCTTCATAAAAGGCTTTGCCTTTGCTCCCTCATAGACATGATTTACAAAGGCAAAAATTTTCTTACCACATTTTGCACTCACACTCTCATCATTTGGCACGACTTGAGCGCTAAAAAGCCCGTTTAGCTCAGCACCATAATAGATCATTGGCACACTTATATAAAGCTGCGTTCTAGCGATATTTTCGCTAACTGCCTTGTTTGTTTCAGCATTATCAAACTTGATCTTTTCGCAAACGCTCTTATAAGTTTTTGTTATTTTTTCTTTAAATTTAAGCTCATCAATGCCCTCGCTATCAACAAGCCTGATATCCCACTCTAGCGCAACTGCATGTGTATAGGCATCTTCATAGTACTCTAGTGGATGGCCCGGCTGAAGCGGACCTTTGACATCCATCCACGCTATCTCGGCCTCTTGCCATGCATTTATCACCTTTGCATTGTCCTCTTCACAAAAGGCGTTTTGCAGCTTTTCAAGGTATTTTATGTAGGATTTTTGCTCGTCATTTTGGGCTAAATTTCTTAAAATTTCAAGATTTTTTGCAAAGACTTTTTTAAGCTCACTAACCTCATCTTTAAAGGCAAGCGCGTAAGGCAAAAAGCTAAATTTCTCGCCATCTTTGCAAACTGCGCCATACGTTCTATCAGCCCTAGCGCCACTAGCGTCGCACTGAAATAAAGCGTTTTTAGTGATAAACCCATTTGCCTGGATTAAATCTTTAAATTTAGCCTCAAACTCTTTGTTTGTAGTGTCTATTATCTTATCTTGCCATGAAATTTGCCACGCATTTAGGCTTAGACCAAGCTCGTGCATAGCCTGCACAAAAGCTTGATTAAACTGATCTAAAATTTCCTCTTCTTTGGCCTTTTCTAAAAGCTTGGCGTGCAGATTTTCATATAAATTTCTAACGTAGACATACATTAAATTTAGTACTCGTTTTTGCTCATCTTCGCCTAATTTTAGCTTTTTTAGCTCATTTTGAAGCGGATCAACTTTAAGATCTACTATCCTTCTTGTAAGGGCTAGTTTCTGACTTGGTGTGCCAGCAAGGCCACAAATTTTAACAGCCTCGTTTATGATATCATCGTCTAAATTTTTATAAATAGCATTTAACTTATTTTTTTGCTCTTTTGTAAGCTCATTTAATCTTTTAAAATCGTTCATTTTTTCATCCCCTGAAGTTGCAAGATTTTAGCATAAAGCCTTAAAATTTGCTACAATCAACCAAAAATTTTAACATCTAAAAGGCAAAAAATGGATATTTTAAAGGATTTTGGTGAGCCACGTATCAAACAAGTTATGTTGCCAAAGGACACAAACTCGGCTGGAAATATTTTTGGTGGCTGGATAATGAGTCAGATCGACCTTGCAGGTGCACAAGCTGCAAGAGAAATTTCTCCCGAGCGCGTTGTGACGATTTCTATGAAAGAGATCATTTTCAAGCAACCTGTCTTTGTTGGCGATGTGCTAAGCTGCTACGCTAAAATCATCTCTGTTGGTAAAACCTCAATAACAACGCAAATAGAAGTAACCGCTCTTAGGCTAAATGACGGTGGCTTTAGAGAAACTATACACGTTACTAGCGCTACAGCAACTTACGTAAGCGTAACAAAAGATGGACTTAAAAAGCCAATCGATGAGAAGTTAAAACAGCTTCATGGATTTTAAAAATTTGGTTGCGATTTATGCAACCAAATTAAAAAATTAATACTACTTTTAAAAATTATTGAGATTCTTAAACTAAAAGCAATATTTTTCAACTTCTTTAAATGCTTTGTGAAGTAAAATCAGGCCCTATACATTTTTTGGGAGAATCATGAAAAAGTCACGTTTAGGCCTTTTGCAAACACAAATTTTAGATATCCTAACTCAATCCGAGCTTGATAAATTTGAGTACAAAAACCTTCCAAAAACAAGCATCATCTACGCAGAAGAGATCAAAATCATCATTTTAAAAAGTGGCTGTGCAAAGCTTTCGTTTTTTGAAGACGGGGAAGAATTTATCCTTTACCGTTTGGAAGCAAATAACATTGCTGTTCTTGATGATAACTGCGCTTTTGAAATTTTAGAAGACGCAAAAATTTACTCCATAAACTTAAGCGAAATAAGTGAAATTTTATCAAATGTAAATGTTGTAGATGAAATTTTAAAAGCGGCGTTAAACGCCATCATCGTGCAACGCCAAATCATAAAATCCATACTTTTTGAAGATGCAAAAGGTAGGATTGCAAATTTTTTGATCGAGCTTGCAAAGGAGCAGGATCTAAAGCAAAATGGATATCACTACATATTTTTGCCATTTTCTCTAAAAGTGCTTTCAAGCTTTGTGGGGCTCAAACGCCAAAGCGCTTCAACTGCTTTTAATGAGCTTATAAAAGATGACATCATAAGAAAGATCACACCACACGAGTTTTTAATAATTGATTATGAAAAACTTGAAAGTTACACAAACTAAAAATCAAAAATTTTTATAATAGCTAGCAAAGAGTAGTCTTAGAGGATTAGTCTTTGCCAAGAAGCAAAGACTAAAAATTTTTAAGCTTTTTTCTTCATATCAAATTTATTAGCCATAAAGCCAACTAAACCAACAAAGAAAAGTCCGCCACAGATATTACCAAGTGTAACTGGAACTAAGTTTTTACCGATAAAATTTCCCCAGTTTAAAACTTCTAGTTTTTCAGCCGTAATGCCATGTCCTAGAGCCGTAGCCGCAGCAGCGATATCTCCGCCGTTTGCTGCTATATAGTGAGCTTTTGAGATGATGGCTTCAGTGATGATAAACATATTTGCCACGCAGTGCTCCATGGAGCAAGCCACAAATGCGCCTATCATCCACATAATGGCAAAGAATTTACCAGATAGATTGCTCTCACTTGTCGCAGTCCAAATAGACATACAAACAAAGACGTTACAAAAAATTCCGCGGATAAATAGCTCATGAAATGGTGCTGTGATCTTGCCAATACCAGCTGGTATAAAGTGCTGCAAGATGTAGCCATCATACTTTAGTGGCAAGCCTGAGTAGTAGTACATATAAGCGATTAATGCGCCGCCAACGAAGTTAAATATCCAAACGATAGCCCAGTATCCGATAGTCTTACCTAGTTTTAGCTTTCCTTCATATGCGCTAACACCACTTAAAACTGAGCTTGTAAAAAGATGTCCGCCATAAAAGACAACCATCATAAGGCCACAGCTAAATGTGATACCGCCGATAAAATTTGAAAGACCAATTGACTGATTTTCAGCCATACCAACTGTTGAGTGAGCCCAAAAAATATCACCCATAGCAATAGCAGCTCCAGACATGATAGCAAGAAAAACAATACTAGTAAGCGGCATATGAGCCTTATGCTCCATAGAGCTTGAGACCGCTTGAGCGGTTTCTGCCGGATTTAACATCACATTCTCCTTTTTATTTTCAATCTCGCAAATGAGCCAAGCTCATCTTTGCGACCAAAGTTTAACACTTTGCAAAATCACTAAAGTCAAATCACTGCTTGCGGTTAAAAGCAAATTTTGCCTTTAGTAACCAAAAAGACTAAATTTAGCTATTTACTAAATTTAACCGACTAAATTTTTATCAATCTCTACAATTCTTAAAAATGCTTTTCTTGCACTTTTTTTAGCCTGCTCACTTAGTCCTTCCTCAAAATTTAAGACATTTTCGAGCAAGACGCTAATGCCAAGAAAAAGCGTCTTTGGACAAATTTTACGCAAATAGCTCAAAAGAACTGGAGTTGGTAGATTGTGAGTCGAGTAGATGTAGTCTCTATCGTCACTTAGGTCAAAAAACTCTATCTTATCCTTATCAAAGCCGCTCATCGCATCGACTACTATCAAGATATCAGGCGCAAATTCTCTAATGGCCGAGAATTCATTCTCAGGCACATCTTGCCCAAAAAAGACCTTCCACTCTTTTAGCTCAGCTTCTACGATGCGACCTACTTCATTGCCCACATCATCATCGCCACGCATAGGATTACCGATGCAAAGGATGGCCTTTTTCATCAAAAGTCCTTCCTAAGCACGATATATCCCTCTTTTAAATTTGCCAAAATTTCTTTAAGCTTACACTCACAAAGCTGCGGCAAGAGTTTAGCGATATGCTCGGCAAAAATTTCAACTTCAAAATATTTGCTTAAATTTCCGATCTTAAATTTCACGTATTCGCCTGAGTTTTTGATCATCTCGTCAAATTCCTCATCGCTTAGCTCTAAAATTTTCTCGCTAAAATCAATCGTGCCAACGCCATGTCCCACGCAAGTGGAGAAAATTTTTATCTCCTTTAGCTCGCGTGGAAGCTTATCGTTGTCGTCCATATGCCTTTTTATAAGCTTATAAACTTGTATCATCTCTTACTCCAAACCTCGCTATCAACATCTATCGCAAAGCTTTTATCAGCTTTTGCATATTTTAGATAGACATCATTATGCAAAAGTCCCATGCACTCAGCATATCTAGGATCTTCCTCTTTTTTGATAGCTGTAAGCACAGCCTCTCTTGAAATGCTTGGGTCATGGACATCTTTTGAACATTTGATAGCACTCATATATTTTTCAAAAAGGATTCTACCAAAGATATAGCTCATTAGCCTTCTGCTTTCAGCTTGCAAGTCGCGCTCGAACAAAATATCACCTATGACTGACTTCTCAACTGAAGGTGGCAATGTATTATCTTCCTCATAGCTTTTTTTATGAAGTTTTTGATCGATGATACCAAGAGCCATACCAAGACCATAAATAATGCTTGCTGGGTGTGGAGGACAGCCTGGGATATAGACATCAACTGGGATTATCTTATCGATGCCGCCCCAAACGCTATAGGCGTCGTGGAAAATTCCGCCACTGCTTCCGCACGCACCAAGAGCAACCACGATCTTAGGATCTGGAGTCGCTTCATAAGCACGAAGGAGTGGATAATACATCTGTCTTGTTACAGGACCAGTACAAAGTAAAATATCAGCGTGTCTTGGGTTTGCAACAAGTTTAAAACCAAAACGCTCAGGATCCCACATAGGTGTAATAGCTGCAAAAATTTCTATCTCACAGCCGTTACAGCTTCCGCAGTCGATCCTATAAACGCTAAAGCTTCTTTTGATATTTTTTAGATGCTCTAGCTTTGCAGTTAGATCATTTGCTGTTTTTATGTCCTCTGGGACTTGATATAGACTCATTTTATAGCCTCCTCAATGCCTTTTGTTAGCCTTTCAGCAGATTGATTTTTCTTGCACTCTGGGCAGATATAAAGGTAGTCTTTTGCCTCTTCAAGTCTGCCTGGGAGTAAATTTGCTGTGCCAAGCTTTTCAAGAGTAAAATTTATAAGCCTTTTTGGCGTAAATGGCTTGCCGCAGCATTTGCAAGTTTGCATCTCAAGCTCGCCTCTTTGTATAAGAGCGCTCTTGTCAAATTTAACCGCAAGCTCAAAGCTATCGCTAAGTCTTACGGCTCCAGTTGGGCAAACCTCATCGCAGCGACCGCAAAATATGCAGCGCCCGCAGTCAAATTCCCAAACGAGCTTTGTTTGCTCCTCGTTCATCTTAAGCTCTATTGCGTTACTAGGGCAAGCGATACCGCAAGCTGCACAACCTATGCAGAGATCGTATGTATAGTTTGGCTGACCACGGAAATTTTCAGGAACAATATATGGCTCAAATGGATAGGCGTATGTCGCTTTTCCATATTTTTCTGTGATGTCAAATAACTTCATCATCTTAAATCCTTCTTACTAACCCCGCCATCTTGACAGAATTTTTTAAGGTCTTTTTCTGTTAAAATTTTGCTCTTTTTAGTCCTTACATCTACTAATGTAACACGCTCTGTACATGAGTAGCAAGGGTCAAGTGAGCAAACGATAAGTGCAGCATCACTTATGTTGTTTCCTCTAAATTGATACCTTAGGCTTGGCCAGTTGTTATATGTTGCTGCCCTGCATCTCCAGCGATATACTTTTTGAGCACTGCCTTGCATGATCCAGTGAACATTTTCGCCACGTGGTGCTTCATCATGACCAAGTGCAAAATTTTCAGGTTTGATCATAGTCACAGGATCGATCATGATAGGTGTTTGAGGCATCATCTCAAAGCATTGGCGGATGATGTGGATAGAGCTTTTTAGCTCTTTATATCTAACCATCTCGCGAGCAAAAACGTCGCAACCATGCTCAACTGCTACTTCAAATTCTATCTGTTTAAAAAAGTCGTATGGGTGATCGTAGCGGTTATCACGTTTAAAGCCAGAGCCTCTCATATTTGGACCAACTGGGCTAAAGTCACGTGCTATTTGGCGGTCTAAGATACCCACACCTTTCCAGCGTCCGATTTGGCGTTTATCCTCCATAACTGCGTCCCAAATTTCTGAAATTTGAACGTCAAGTTTATTTATGATCTCGATACCTTTTTTAATCTCTTGGTTTGTCATATCACGTCTTAAGCCACCCATAACGACGTTGCCGTATGTTTTACGTCCGCCAGTTACTAGCTGAGCTAGCTCCATAGAGTACTCACGAACCCTAAAGATGTGCATAAAAGCGTTGTAGTTACCAGTGACCTCACAAGCTAGACCGATATTTAAAAGGTGGCTGTGAAGACGCTCGATCTCAAGACAGATGACGCGTATAGCTTGAGCTCTTAGCGGAATTTCAAGCTTGATAGCTTTTTCTGCTGCTTCGATACAAGCAATAGCGTGAGCATAACCACAAATTCCACAAACGCGCTCTGCAAGATAGCCCATTTGATCATAGTTCATTCTGTTTTCAGCTAGCTTTTCCATACCGCGGTGTTGATAAAAGAGGCGGTAGTCAGCGTCGATGATCTCGTCGCCGTCACAGAAAAGTCTAAAGTGGCCTGGCTCATCTGAAGTAATATGTAGTGGTCCAAGTGGCACATCAACTACTGCATCGCCTGTTGGAAACAAAAACTCAGAATCAGGCTCATCTCTATGATCAACCGGATCAGGTCGGTAGCGATAATCCATCGCATCTTTTCTAAGTGGGTGAAGCCCGTCTGGCCAGTCATCACTTAAAACTAGACGCCTTTTATCAGGCAAACCTTCGGCTACAAGACCAAACATATCATAAGCTTCTCTTTCGTACCAAACACAAGCTGGCACTAGCGGAGTAACAGATGGAAATGTCGGATCACTTCCTGGAATAAGCGTTTTAACAGTGATAAAGCACTTATCCTCAGCCGCAAAATCATCCGCCTCAGTCATCTTGCTACCTTCCATTGAGATAGCGTAGTAAAGCGCATAGCTGCCATTTATCTGGCGCTCGTCGTTTGGTATCATAGTGCTTATAAAGCCACCGATATCATAGTAGAGCGTTTTAACAGCTAAAGGGAGGTCATTTCTATCGACTAACACAGTGATCTGATCGTCTGCTTGACGAGTTACCTCTAAAATTTTTACCTTGGTTTTTAGGATTTCTATAAATTTATCGCCTCTCATTTTAAAGCTCCCATCATTATATTAACACCGTTATCTACTAGCGTATAAAAGCTATCTACGTGCCATACGCCAAAGATTATGATAAGGGCACAAAGTGCTATAAGAGGTAAATTCTCTAACAAACTCATCTCTTTATTATGAACAACCACACCTTTTGGCTCACCAAAGCTTGCCATGTTAAAGTGTGCAAAGTCAGCTATGAAAATAACTGCAAGTGCAATAGCAAATAGCGCAACTGCGATGTATTGACCGCTTGTGATAGCTCCTACAAAGACGTTATACTCACTAACAAATATAGCAAACGCTGGAACACCAACAAGTGAACAAACAGCCGCGCCAAACATTATAGTGGTAATCGGTGCGATCTTAACCATACCGCCCATCTTACTCATATCTTTGTGGCCATAAATTCTTGCTATATTGCCTGTTGAGCAAAATGCCAAAGCTTTTGTAAAGCTGTGAGCTAAGCAGTGAAATATCGCTGCAAATAGACCAAATTTACCGCCAACACCAAGTGCAAATGCGATAACACCCATGTGAACGATTGAGTGGTATGCAAACATTCTTTTTACGTTGTGTTGTCTGATTAGGAAAAATCCTGCTACAAAAAGAGTGATAGTTCCTGAAACGATCATTATGCCCTCAACGAAGCTAAATCCAACTGCTTGAGCTGTGATAGCGTAGTATCTTAAAAGTGCTAGCATCGCACATTTTAAAAGCACACCTGAAAGCAAAGCTGAGATAGGCGCTGGACCTTCAGCGTGAACGTCAGGTAGCCAAGTGTGAGTTGGAGCAAGACCAGCTTTTGTACCAAAACCAATTAGAGCAAATACAAAGATAAGTTTTGCCGCATCTGGGTTTAAATTTTTAGCATTTGCCATTATTCCAGAAAATAGCATAGAAGCTTCGCCATCTCCTAGAGTGCTAAATGTGGCTGAATATAAAAGAACAGTCGCATAAAGTGCAAATGCTAGACCGATTGAGCAAAGAACGATGTATTTATAGCCACTCTCTGTTGATTTTTGATCTTTGTGGATAGCGACAAGAAACACAGAAGCTAGTGTTGTAGCCTCGATAGCAGCCCACATAAACGCAACGTTGTTACAAATAACGCTTAAAGTCATTGTAAAGATAAATACATGGCTTAGTGCATAATATTTTTTAAGATCACTTAGGTGGATGTGTCCGTCTTCAAGCTCCCATCTCATGTAGTGGATAGAGTAGAAATTTACTATAAATCCAGTTACTGCTATAAGTACCAAGAAAACACAGCCTAAGCTATCTAAAAATAAAAATTTATCAAAACTATAAAAAGTTCCGCTACTTAAGACTTTAAGAACATTGTTAAGTAAAGCCACCGATGTCGCAGCAGAAAACAAAACATGAAGTCCGCTTAATACCGCATAATTTTTAGGACTCAAAAACAAGACCAAAGCGCCAAGGAGCGGTAAGATAAGTATTAAAGCTAAACTATCCATCTCTAACCCCTTAAATTTGAAGCTTTAGAAGTATCTAAGCTATCATAAGCTTTATAAAATCTAATCGCTAGAATGCTCATGATGATAACGGCAAATATCGCATCTGTTAAAATTCCAAGCTCGACTAACTCATGTGAGTTATAAGCCATTAGAGCAAGACTTAGATGGATACCGTTTTCAAATAAGCAGTAAGCTAGAATTTGTTTTATAAATGAGTTTCTTAGCATGAAGCCAAAAATTCCCATCATAAAGACTGTTCCAGCTGCGATTAGCATGATCTCTTCTTTGATAAGAGAGAATTTTAAAAATATAGGGTAGATACTCATTGAAAGAGCTAGAGAAAATCCCATAGCAATAACAGGACTTACAAAAAATCCACCAACTGGCTCATCTTCGCTAACTACGCCAAGTTTTTTGATAAGCCAGAATAAAATTCCTGGCACAAGCAAAACTTTGGTAAAAAAGGCAACGATCGCCCAAGTTTTGAGCTGCTCAGCGTTAAATTTCTCAGATAGCAAGAAAAATATGCTAACTAAAAGTAGTGTCTCAATCGCATAAGCGATGATTGAGAGTTTCAAGCTTCTAAGACCAAAAACCGCAAGCGAAGTTACGATCATGCAAATGGCTAAAATATCAAGTGTTTGCATCTCACACTCCTACTACATAAAGTGTTAGTGCAACAAACGAGATAGCAAGTGCACCAAGCGCATTTTTGCGTAAAGATGAAGTCATTTTAAAGCGTGGTCCAAAGTTGTCTATAAAGACAGCCGCTACGTAAAATACTCCAGTTTTTATCACAAAAATGATGATAGCTAAGAAAGGATTGCTAAAATTCCATGGCTCAAATATAGTTAGGAAAAGTCCGATCATAGCAAACTGTTTTAATATAAGTGATGCTTGAACCAAACCAAGGTCGCTACCTGCGTACTCGCCAAGCAAGCCTTCTTGAAGCTCTTGCTCAGCTTCAGCTACGTCAAATGGTTTTCTACCAGTCTCAACATACATACACCATAAAAATGCGATAGAAGCTACGGCAAAGCTTGGGATCTGATATCCGATAACGCCAGTTTTTACCATCTCTTGGATCTCAATTAAATTTGATGTTTTAGCTGCAAGCATTACGACGATTAGACACATGATCATGACTGGCTCAACATATACGCCCAGCATTTGCTCCCTGCCGCCGCCTGTTGCTGCAAATGGGTTGCCGCTATCCATTGAAGCTGCACCAAATACAAATCTAAGCAATGCGCCAAGATAAAGGATCACAAATATATCTGAATATGCTCCAAAAACAGTATCTTTGCTATATGTTATAGGTATAGCAGCTAGAACTGCAGCTGAAGTTGCAAAAAGGAAAAATGGAGCCCATCTAAATACCCAGTGTGAGCACTCAGGCACAGTTCTTCCTCTTCTAAAGAGTTTTATAATATCGCGATATGTTTGAAAGAAATCGCTACCTTGTTTTGATTGAAGTCTAGCCCTTAGTTTTCTTGCCATACCATCAAACAAAGGAGCTACCAAAACGATAACGACTACTTGAAATATCATTAAAAGTATAGTTTGCATTTTCGTCTCCTAAACTAAAAAGTAGCCCACAGCAAGTATGGCACATAAATAAACTAGAATATAAAGTGTATATATGTTTGTATATCCGCTTTGAACAATGCCTAGTTTATCGGCAAATTTCATACACCATTTGATGACTGGCTCATAAAACATTCCCCACCAGATATCTTTTGGATGGTTGTGATATTCAACCGCGTCAAAATAATTTCTAGTAACGATCTTTTTATCAGCTCTAAATAGCCATTGCATGATCTTTCTAAGATCGCCTGTAAATGGTCCACCTGTCATTTGCATACGTGAGCTATATTTAAAGCCGCATGCCCAAGGATCAGTCTCGCGTGGTTTATCTCTATTTGCTTTCATAACAGCAAGGATGATAAATGGCAAAATCATAGTCGCACATAGAACTAAAGCGATAAGCGGAGTTGAGATCATACTGCCTATTGGTGAAGTTACATTTATAGCACCAAGACTAGCTTTATAGTCGCTTATAGCGATAGAATTTACAGCTTGCATGATGTAATCAACTATATAGTTTGCGCCAAGACCAAAGCCAACGCAGCCTATCATCAGGATGATCATGCCAAGAACCATGCCTATTGGACTCTCTTTAGCATTTTCCCAAATTTTTTGATCTCTTGGAGTACCTGCAAATATAACAGCGTAAAGTTTGAGGTGCATACCGACCAAAACGCCAGTTAGCGCAAGAGCTACGACACCAAGCGTAAATGCATATCTAACTAATGTTCCCTCGCCCATCGCACCTTGAAGCATACCTTGATATGTAAACCACTCTGAAACAAAACCGTTTACTGGAGGCAAGGCTGCGATACCCATGATACCTATAAACATACCAAGGCTTGTCCATGGCATCTTTTTAGCAAGACCACCAAGGATGTCCATATTTTGCGTATGAGTAGCGTGGATGACTGATCCAGCGCAAAGGAAAAGTAGACCTTTAAATATAGCGTGGTTAACTACGTGGTAGCAACCTGCTAGAAAACCTACTGCTGCAAGTGTTAAATTTCCAGCTGCAACGCCGTAAATTCCTGTGCCAAGACCTAGTAAAATGATGCCTATGTTCTCAACTGAGTGATAAGCAAGCAAGGCTTTAAAGTCGTGTTGGCAAAGAGCGTATAAAACACCAAATAGTGAGCTAGCTGCACCAAGAGCGAGTATTGTAAGTCCAAAATATGTACTAAGTGGTAAGTAAAGTGTAAATTTAACTAGTGTAAATAGAGCAACTTTAATCATAACGCCTGACATAAGGGCTGAAACGTTTGATGGTGCTGCTGGGTGAGCTTGCGGAAGCCAAACGTGAAATGGCCACATACCAGCTTTACTACCAAAGCCGACCAAAAATAGTGCAAATACAGCAGCAGAAGCGCCAAATGGCATCTTAACACCCATAAATGCGCTAAAGTCAAAGCTTCCTGCGTAGTAAGCTGTGATAAGCAAGCCACAGGTGATACAAAATGCACCGATTTGTGCGATGCCAAGATATACCATAACTGCTTTAAGTGTATTTTTACCATCATTGACGATGATAAGAAATGATGAGATAAGAGTCATAAGCTCCCATAAAACAACAAAGCAAAAAACATTATCAGCGCTAATTACTAGAAGCATTGAAAGGATGAATGTATTAAATAAACATGCAAACACGCCAACATTTGCTTTTTTGATGTACTCATCTGCATAGCTCATACCATAAACGCTGCTTGCAAATCCGATGAAAACAACGACAAAGCTAAAGAAATTTCCAAGTGGATTTAGAGCAAATTTTGGAGAATACAAAAAGCCATCCATAAGAGCAAAGCTATCGCTTACTCCCATATTTGCAACAAAGTGACACATCGCATAAAAACAGCTTAAAGCGCTTAGTCCAAAACCAACCTTTACAGCGGCCTTTGGAGCACAATAAAGCAAAATGCTAACGACGGCACTTACAAGAAATAGCATATAAACCGTAGTCATCTTATGCTCCTTGTCCGTTTAAAATTTTAGTAGCAAATTTATTCGCTGCTTCATAATCTATCCTCTTGCCAAGTTTATGTTTACCCTCTTCTGGATCAATCATAACAAGAGCACTCGTTGGACAGACATCAACACAGGCTGGTCCGTTCTCACGACCAAAGCACATATCGCATTTAACAGCGATATTTTTTGCACCTGATTGTGACTCTATCTCAAGGTTATACTTTGGCTCGACAGCGTAATTTACTGAAGGCATAAGCTCTGCACTTGAGCTTATCGCACCGTAAGGACAAGCGATCGTGCACATCTTACAGCCTATACAAATTTCCTCGTGAAGCTCGATGCAATTATCATTAAATCGCAATGCTCCAGTTGGACACACATTCGCACAAGGGCCATCGTCGCATTGTCTGCACTGAGTTGGCATAACGCCAGTAGCTTCTCTTAGCACACTTAGCCTTGCACGTGACAGCTTGCCGCGTTCATAAGCGCTCTTAAAACATGCAGCCATGCAGGTTGCACATCCTATACAGCGTTTATAATCGGCAATTACAAATTTATGTTTTTTCATAAATTCCTCCCATTAAACAAGGCTAAACTGCCCTGCTCACTTTTAAAGTGATGGTTAGTCACCAAAATAGAGATAGTTAAATTTTTATTTAACATCTCAAACGCTCCTTCCTAATTTTTGTAATAATTCTATAACTTACAATGAATAAATTCCGTCATCTATCTGACAAATTTTGTATTTTTAAAATTAAATTTTTATTTTATATATCTTTAAGATTATCTACTTAATGTCGATTTTTAGATATATTTATCTGCTAAAGGATAATATTTATTAATAAAATTTTCCTATAAAGAGTAAAAATATCTTAATTAAGTTTAAATTTACAAGTTAATTATTTAAGCTCGGGTTAATTAAATAAAGCTGAAATTTAAAAATCTAAAATATAATCCGACCTTTAAATTTAAAAGGCTTTTTATGGGAATTTTTATAGTTATACTTTTGCTTATTGTTGCAGTATTTCTTTTTATGAGATTTGCCCCAGTTTTTGGTGGCGTGCCAGATATTAAAAGCCAAAAGCTGATAAAGGCTTCGCCAAATTTTAACGGCAAAGTTTTTATAAATTTAGAGCCAACGATTGATATGGTAAAAAATAATCCACAAGCATCTATGTTAAATTACATTCCGCAAGCACTCTTTCCACCAAAAGGCAAGCTACCAACTAAGCCTTTGCCAAATTTAAAATTTGACGCAAATGCCCTCAAAAATGGTGAGTTTATCTGGCTTGGGCACGTTAGCCTCATCTGCAAGCTTGATGATAAAATCATCATCACAGACCCAGTTTTGCACCGAGCATTCCCACTCCCACTTGGCGGCAAGCCCTTTGCCTACGAGCATGCTATCACCGCTAGCGACTACCCAGATGCGATCGATATCGCCCTCATCTCGCACGATCACTACGATCATCTTGATCAT
Source organism: Campylobacter concisus (assembly GCF_002165775.1). Classification (NCBI taxonomy): domain Bacteria; kingdom Pseudomonadati; phylum Campylobacterota; class Epsilonproteobacteria; order Campylobacterales; family Campylobacteraceae; genus Campylobacter; species Campylobacter concisus. The sequence continues at coordinate 41,726 of NZ_NDYP01000006.1, forward strand.
AAAACGATACTTGAGCTAAAGGATAGAATTTGTAAATTTCTAGTGCCGCTTGGCGTAAAAGCTCACCTTGTAAAATGGGGCGTTGATGAAGACAAAATTTATGAGTTTGACTGGTTTGGTGATCAAAAAATAGGAAATTTAAACTTCACGTTTTGTCCTTCAAGGCACTTTAGTGGGCGCACATTTAAAAGAAATACGACGCTTTGGGGTGGCTGGGCGGTTAAAGAGGCTGGCTTTAGCTTTTATTTTAGCGGAGATGGCGGATATGGCAAGCACTTTAAGATGATAAATGAGAAATTTGGCGCCTTTGATCTAGTTTTTATAGAAAATGGCGCTTACGGCGATGGCTGGCCTTACGTGCATATGAAGCCAGAGGAGTCAGCGCAAGCACTAAAAGATCTTGGAGCTAAGCTTGGTATGCCGATGCACTGGGGCAAGTTTGATCTATCTTATCACGCTTGGGATGAGCCGATCAAGCGTTTTGAAAAGGCAGCGACAAAACTTGAGCTAAACTACGCAATGCCGATGATTGGAGAAGTTTTCACCGCACAAAATCCGCCTAGAAAAAAGTGGTGGGAGAAAATTTAGGAATAAAATTTGCTCTAAATTTTAAAATCCAAAAGGAAATGCTGATGAAAATTTCTGAAAATTTAGCAAATCTAAAAAATGCCATCGATAAAGCTGCAAAAAACGACCTTGATATGAGCGCAACTGGAAGCTTTTTACAAAATTTAGAAAAAGCAAATAAAGAGACTGAAAAAATTTATAAAAAGCTAGAAAAAGAACTAAAAAGCGATGCGCAAATGTTTAAACAATTTGACTTCATGCAGATGATAACAAAGCTTCAATACGGCAACCTAAAGCCAAATGAACGTGAAAAACTGCTCAATAAAATGAGCAAGATCGCCAAGGAAATTTAATTTAAATAGGCTTGATGTGGAGCTAAATTTTACTATTTCTGTAAAATTTGGTGGGTTTTAGTGAGTGATTTGCTTAAAATAAATTTATTTAAATAGCGACCGTTAAAACTCAGATATATTTCTATTTTCTACCGAAACGCTTGTGTATTCATAGCTTACATGGCGGCATAGGCATATTACTGCTTTAGGTTTTAGGCAAATTTTTAAATTTCATGAACGAGTAATTTCGGCTCTAAAATTTGAGCTAAGCAGTAAGCGAAGCTAGATTTTAGTAGTCAATTCTTGCAAGTGAATGAAAGTTTTAAAATTTGCAAAGCATATAGACCATACAACTCCTATTCTTTTATTAAGGGAGAAGGGAGCTTAAATTACGAAGTCACTCCCTTCTCCCTTAACAATCCCTCTTCCCTGACACGTTCAAAGGGCATGCTCTAGTGCTAAAGCACTGCATGCAGTTTTGTTAATTTCAATCAAACTTTAATGAGTAATTTCGGTTCTAAAATTTGAGCTAAGCGGTAAGCGAAGCTAGATTTTAGTAGTCAGCTCTTACGAGTGAATGAAATTTTAAAATTTACAAAGACAGCTTGATTAAATTTGTAAAAGAATAAATTTAAAGAATACCTATTTATATATAAATTTACCAGAGAGGATTTAAGAGCCAAAGAGGCTCTTAAATTTTAGTGTAGTTCGCTCCAAACTTTGCGTTTCCAAAGCCAAGCAAAAATTCCTAAGATAAAGAAGTAGATCATGACATAAAGCCCTGTGCTCTCGCGCTCAGCCTTCTTCTTGTCACCTACTTTTTGGATATAAGCTACCACATCGTCTTCAGCAGCTTTATTTAAACCAACTCTTGGCATTGCAGTACCTGGTAGCATCTTTTGAGTATCATTTATAAATTTATGTAAATACTCATCGCCTTTTGAACGAATCATCATCGATAGATCAGGTGGATTTGAGCCCATATAAGCAGCAAGGCTTACTTTGTTGCTAAATGCATATTTTTTATCATATTTTATATCATGACATCTTTGACATGCATCAGCGAAAACCTTTTCTTCAGTGATCTTATTTGCCTTTTCATAATCAGCAGATACCTTTTTCAAATAAGCTACTATATCGGCAGTCTCAGCATTTATATCACCACCAGCACCCATAAATGCGGTCATCGGAAATGGATGCTCGTCGTTAAATTTATGAGTTAGCTTTAAAGCTATATTTGGATTTTTAATGAGTGCGGCTAAGAATTTATCATCATAAATTTTACCAGCGGTACTAAGATCTGGTGGCACTACACCAAAGCTTTGACTAGCTGTCTCAGCATCCATACCAGCTGGCATACCTGCTGCTTCTATACCGTGGCATCCTGTACATCCTGCTGCTACAAAAGTGTCAGCACCCTTTGTAGCGTCACCTTTTGTAAGATCAATAGAGTTAATGTCATTCCAAAATGCTGTATAGTCATCAAGAATTTTTTGTGCTACTTCTACATCTTTTGTAGCCGCGTCTATACTTGCCTTATTTCCACTAGCCTTAGCAGTCTCAAGTGCTGTCTTTTTTTGCTCTAAAAAGTGCTTTGCATAGTCAGTATCTTCTTTTGAGAAGTTATACTCAGCATTTGCAGTATGAGGGTGAAGCTTTGTATGAGCATAAGGCTCGATACCCCAATATAAAACACCTGAAAGAATAACAACAATGGCAAAAATTTTAAGCTCTTTCATGATTAGCCCCTCTTTCTTTCAAGTATTGTTATAACTGGCAATGCAATTATAAATAAGAACAAGAATAGCAATGATGAATAAAATCCTATCCAGTCATTATAACCACCTGTTGGGAGCTTACCATATATAGATAAAACGATAAGATCGACAACTAAGACCCAAAACCATATAAAAAATAGTGGTCTTTTGTGAGCTGGAGCTACAAGGTCGCTTCTATCAAGAAGAGGTATAAGCATAAATGCAACACCTGCAAACGCAAACGCGATAAGACCGATGTTATAAGCAGAAATTCCAGCTATATCAAAGAAGAAGCCACGTAAAATTTCATATTGCCACAAGAAGTACCACTCTGGATAGATGTGTGGTGGAGTTTTTAGCGGATTTGCTGGCTCAAAGTTGATAGGATCCATCGCAAAGTTGAAGTGATAGCAAACAAGATAGATGACAAATATCATAAAGAATGATACATACATAAAGTCTTTTGCTAAAAATCCTGGCCAAAATGGTATAACTTTAGATTTCGCTCTATCGCCGTGTAGATACTCTTGTGCCTCTACTTCAAAGTCTATATCTTCGCTTGTTAGGTTATTTACGTGCGGAACTCTTAAAGAGTAGAAGTGAATAACCAAAACAGCTATCGTTACAAGTGGCAATAAACAAACATGAAGCATAAAAAATCTAGTAAGTGTTGAGTCGCCAACTGCGTAATCACCTCTAATCCACTCAACTAAAGCGTCACCAATAACTGGTACACCGCCAAAAAGCTGAGTGATAACAGTCGCCGCCCAGTAGCTCATCTGTCCCCATGGGAGCATATAACCACTAAATGCCTCTGCTGAAAAACAGATAAATAGCACCATACCACTTATCCAAATGACCTCTCTGCCTCTTTTGTATGAACCATAGTAAAGTCCAGTAAGCAAGTGAATATACATAATAAGAAATATCGTAGAAGCTGAAACTGCGTGAATGTGACGCCAAAGCCAGCCATACTCGACCTCTTGCATGATAGTATAATTTACACTATCAAATGCCAAATTTACATCTGGTTTGTAATACATTAAAAGCAAAAAACCGGTAACGATTAAGAGCATAAAAAGCGTTGTTAAAATAACGCCCATTGCCCAAAGGAAATTTATATTTTTTGGAATCCAGTATTCGCTAACTAGAACCTTTATAAGTTTTGTAAAAGCTAGGCGTTGATCAAGCCAGTCAATAACGCCAGTTGATTTATGAGCTAAAGACATTGCTATCCTCCTAAGCTTTTGCTACTAATTTTTCGTATTCTGGGCTTGTTTCGCCTAGAACTAGCTTGGTTCCATCGATCTTAAATGGTGGTATATCAAGTGGTCTTGGAGGAGGTCCGTATGTTTGCATTCCGTCGGCATTAAATTCGCCGCCATGACAGGCACATACAAACATTTGTTTGCTTGCTTTATACTCAGGTATACAACCAAGATGCGTGCAAAGTCCGATAAGAACTACGTATCTAGCATCCCCTACGACAACATCTCTTTTGTCATTTTTAGCCATATCAGGACTTTTTTTGAGTATGAAAATAGGCTTTTTACGCCACTCAACCTGCCTCATTTCTCCATCTTTGATCGGACTTAGATCAACTGTTGTGAAACCAGCAGCTTTTACGCTTGGAAGCGGATCCCAAGTCTTTTTAACAGCCACTAGTGACATAGCGCCGCCGACAGCTGCCACAGCACCAAACGCAAGGCCGATAAAGCTACGTCTTTCTTGCTTTACTGACATTAAATTCCTTTCTATAAATAAATTCTTAACGATTATACTCTCAAAAAATTAAAAAAGTATAATTTCTAAATATAATCTGCAAAAATAATGTTAATTTTAGCTTAAACGTAAATCTTGATTTTAAGATAAAAATTTTAAGCTTTATGGCTTTTTGAACTAAACCAAAAATCAAAATCAGCCAAGCCTTTTCTCATTCATCTTTATATAAATATGTAAGATATCAATCGCAGCTGGCGTGATACCTGAGATTTCACTCGCAGCAAAAAGCGTAGGCGGTGTAAATTTCTCAAGCTTTTCGACCACTTCATTACTAAGACCACTCACACCTCTAAAGTCAAAATTTTCAGGAATTTTTACATCCATCATATCTTTCATTTTTTCTATTTGATTTTTTTGCTCATTTATGTAGTGCTGATATTTACACTCGGTTAAAATTTGATCCACACTCGCATCATCTAAATTTACAAATTTCTGATCAAGCTTTCTTAGTTTCTCAGCTGTAAAGCTTTTGCGTGCAACAATCTTTTGAAGGCTCACATTTTGACTTATTGGCTCTTCATCAAGGCTAGCTAAAAGCTCTAAATTTTGCTTGCTCGGCGTAATTTGAGTATTGTTGAGGTATGCAAGTCCATCTTTTAAATTTTGCCTAATAGCTTCAATTTTATTAAAAGTCTCATCATCAAGCAGCCTAAGCTCATGGCCATATCCGCCAAGCCTTAAAATGGCATTTTCCTCACGCAAAAGCAAGCGATACTCCGCCCTACTCGTAAACATCCTATATGGCTCTTTTGTCCCTTTTGTCACAAGATCGTCGATCAAAACGCCAATATACGCCTCATCGCGGCGCAAGACAAGTGGCTCTTTATTATCAAGTGAAAGCGCTACATTTATGCCAGCCATTAGCCCTTGAGCACCAGCCTCCTCGTATCCAGTCGTACCGTTTATCTGCCCAGCTAGATAAAGACCTTTTACCTTTTTAGTCTCCAAACTATGTTTTAGCTGTGTTGGCTCGACGTAATCGTACTCGATGGCGTATCCGTGTCTTACGATTTTTGCATTTTCAAACCCCTTTACAGAGCGTAACATCTGCACTTGCACCTCATAAGGCAAGCTAGTTGAAAAGCCGTTTATATAATACTCTGTCGCTTCAAGAGTCTGAGGCTCGATAAAAAGATGGTGTCTGTCGCGGTCGCCAAAGCGGTTTATCTTATCCTCGATACTTGGACAATATCTTGGTCCGATGCCCTCGATCTGGCCTGTAAAAAGTGGTGCTTTGTCGAAATTTGAGCGAATTATTTCATGCGTGGTTTCGTTTGTATAGGCGATGTAGCATGGTAGCTGCGTTGGGGAGAAATTTTTAGTTCTAAAGCTAAATGCAACCGGCTTTGCGTCGCCATCTTGCTTCTCTAAAATTTCAAAATTTATCGTTTTCGCGTCGATCCTTGGGCATGTTCCAGTCTTTAGCCTACCTAAATTTAGCCCAAGCTCTCTTAGACTAGAGCTTAGATCTTTTGCACTTAGCTCGCCCACACGTCCGGCTTCTAGTTTGTTAAATCCAACGTGAATTAGCCCGTTTAAAAATGTGCCTGTTGTGATTATCACCTTTTTTGCGTTATATGTGTTATTTAGGTGGGTTTTAACGCCCGTTACTTCGCCATTTTCGCTTAAAATTTCAGTGGCGATCTCTTGAGAAATTTCTAAATTTGGCGTGTTTAAAAGCAAATTTCTCATATAAACACGGTATCTATCCATATCGATCTGAGCGCGGCTACCACGTACTGCTGGACCTTTGCTCTCATTTAGCACGCGAAACTGGATGCCAACAGCATCGGTTGTAAGACCCATTTGACCACCAAGCGCATCGATCTCTTTTACAAGATGTCCCTTTGCAAGGCCTCCAATGGCCGGATTACAGCTTGCAGCGCCTATTTGCTCGGCTAAGATCGTGATAAGTAAAGTTTGCTTGCCCATTCTAGCAGCCGCAAGACTTGCCTCAATGCCTGCATGTCCGCCGCCAATGACGATTATTTCATAGTTCATGATAAATTTTTCCTAATTTTTGATTGTGTGATTTTATCCAAAAGCATATAAAATTTAAATTTCTTAAAAAATTTATTATTGAATTTAAATATAGAGTTTTTATTAATAATATTTTAAATGTTTTGCTGTTAGATTTACAAAATTTTTAAAATCACAAAGGTCTTTCTATGATGAGTTTATTAAAAGTTGCTGGCTTTTTGCCCTACCTTGCGATCGCATTTTTAAATGCAAGCGTCGATCTAGCACACAAAATCACTATCCAAAATGTTCTTTTAAAAACATATGATGGTGACATACTTTTTATATTAACAGCAGTTATAAATGCGATGATTTTGCTTCCTTTTATATTTTTATTCTCGCCATCAAGCTTTATAAATGATAAATTCTCAAAGACAAAAGTCATAAGAATTTGTGCTATTTTTGGCCTTATCATTAGTGTCGCAGTGCTTTTTAGCTATCTTGCGGGCGCTTTTGGCGTAGCCTTTGCTTTAACGCTCATACTAGCAGCCCAAAGTGCTATCTACTCGCCAGCAAAATATGGAATCATCAAAGCTCTCGTCGGCCCTGAGCGCCTTGGAAGAGCAAACGGCGTCATCCAAGCACTAACCATCGTTGCCATCTTATCAAGCTCCTTTTTATTTTCATTTATATTTGAAAATTTATATATTCAAGGTGGAAACTCAGAAGAAATTTTAAAAAGCGTCTATCCTATTGGTATCTTTTTAGTGATCTTTAGCGCGCTTGAAGCCTACTTTGCCTACAAGCTGCCATATATCAGCGAAATAAACGAAGATAACGAGAAATTTGATTTGAAAAAATACATCAGCCTTAGCTATTTAAGAGAGAATTTAAAGGAAGTAAGGTCAGATAAAAATATCTGGTTAAGCATTGCTGGACTTAGCATATTTTGGGGAATTTCTCAAATCATCATCGCAGCTTTTCCAGCTCACTATAAGGCTGTTTTTAACGACGACAGCTCGCTAGCGGTGCAAGCCATACTTGCAGCAAGCGCAATAGGCATCGCATTTGGCTCATACGTGGCTGGCTCTATGTCAAAGCTACACATCGAGCTTGGTATCGTGCCAATGGGTGCCATGGGTATATTTTTCTCACTTTTATTTTTCGCATTTGGCTCAAATATCGGCGTAGTGAGCCTTAGTTCATTTGCATTTGGATTTTTTGGTGGAATTTTTATAGTGCCACTAAATGCGATGATCCAGTACTTTGCCCCGCAAAAGACCACCGGCAAGATAATGGCGGCAAACAACTTCTTACAAAACGTCTCAATGCTGCTATTTTTGGCTATTGGCATAGGCTTAGTATATTTTAAAATTTCAACCACTGGACTCTTTGTCTTTACAGCACTTGTTTGCTTGATCGGTAGTTTTTACGCCATTTTGCAGCTTCCACATCTTTTTACAAGGCTACTTTTGCTGCCATTTTTAAAGACAAAGTACCGCTTTTTCGTTGAAGGACTTCAAAATTTACCGCAAAGTGGTGGCGCGCTACTTTTAGGCAATCACATCAGCTGGATCGACTGGCTCGTACTTCAAGCTGCAAGCCCAAGGGGCATAAGATTTGTAATGTATAGAACGATCTATAACAAATGGTATCTAAAGCAAATTTTTAAATTTTTCAAAGTGATCCCAATAGGCGCAGGGGCAAGCAAAGAGTCGATCGAGCTAGTTAGAGAGTGCCTAAAAAATGGCGAAGTAGTCGCACTTTTCCCAGAGGGTCACATCAGCTACAACGGCCAGATAAATGAGTTTCAAAAGGGCTTTGAGCTTATCATCAGAGATCTAGAAGAAATTTGCATAGTGCCATTTTACCTTCGTGGCCTTTGGGGTTCGAGCTTTTCAAGAGCTAGTAAATTTTACAAAGACCTCACTTCTAAAAACGGCAGACGCGATATCATCGTTGCCTTTGGCAAGCCAATAACCACATTTATAAACGCTGCAAAGATGAAGCAAAAGGTGCTTGAGCTTAGCTTTTCATCGTGGGAGAGCTTTATCTCAAGACAAAAACCACTAACCGAGGAGTGGCTAAGCAACGCAAAAGAGGATAAATTTAAAGAGTGTGTGAGCGACAGCACAGGGCTAAATTTAAGCAACTTGAAATTTATAACAGCCGTTTTAGTCTTTATCAAAATTTTTAAACGCGAGATAAAAGATGAGAAAAATATAGGCATTTTATTACCTAGCTCAAGTATCGCAGCGATAGTAAATATGGCGCTTCTTGCCATGGGCAAAGTGAGTGTAAATTTAAACTACACACTTAATGAAACCTCACTAAATCACGCCCTAAAAAAGGCAAATATAAACACAGTTATCACATCTAGCAAATTTCTTGAAAAGCTCGCACTTAAAGGCTTTGATCTAAAAGATGCGATGAGTGGCAGGGCAAAATTTGCAGAAGATCTCTCAGCTAGCGTCTCAAAAAAAGAGAAATTTTTAGCGCTTTTAACTGCCTTTTTTGCTCCAGCTTGGCTCATTAAGCTTTGCTATTTTAAGCCAGTGAGCTTAGAAGATACGGCTACTATTTTATTTAGTAGCGGCAGCGAAGGCGAACCAAAAGGCATCGAGCTAAGCCACAAAAATTTACTCGCAAACATTAAGCAAATAAGCGAACTTCTAAATTTCAAAAAAGATGACGTGATCTTAAATTCGCTCCCAGTTTTTCACTCATTTGGCCTAACAGTCACCACGCTTATGCCACTTTGCGAGGGGATAAAAATGGTGAGCGTGCCTGACCCAACAGACGGAGCGGCTATCGGCAAAATGGCTGCAAGACACAGCGCCAGCATCATCTTTGGTACCTCGACCTTCTTTAGGCTCTACACCAGAAACAAAAAGCTTCATCCGCTGATGTTTCAAAGTGCCAGAATGGTCGTAGCTGGGGCTGAAAAGCTAAAACCTGAGATAAAAGATGAGTTTAGACTCAAATTTGGCATAGAAATTTATGAAGGTTATGGCGCAACAGAAACGGCGCCGGTGGCTGCTGTAAATATGCCAAATATCTTAGAAAAAGAGAGCCTAAAAGAGCTTACATTTAATAGACCTGGCAGCGTTGGTATGCCTCTGCCTGGCACTATCATCAAGATAATTGATCCAGAAACGCTTGAAGAGCTAGAAACTGGCACCGACGGCCTCATAGTGATCGGCGGATCGCAGGTGATGAAGGGCTATCTAAACGACGAAACTAAAACAAACGACGTCATCACACATATAGACGGCGTAAGATACTATAAAACAGGTGACAAAGGCCATATCGATGAAAATGGTTTTGTTTTTATCGTCGATAGGTATTCGAGATTTGCCAAGATAGGCGGCGAAATGATAAGCCTTGGAAGCGTCGAAGAGGAGCTAGCAAAGGTGCTTGGAAGCGACGTTGTCTTTAGCAGTGCAAACGTGCCAGATAGTAAAAAGGGCGAAGCGATCGCGCTTTTAGTAAAAAGTGGCATAGAGCCTGAAAATATCGAGCAAATTTTAAAAGAGAGCAACCTAGCTCCGATAATGATGCCAAGCTATATATTCATCGTTGATGATATCCCAACACTTGCAAGTGGCAAGGTTGATTTTAAGGGTGTTAAAGCTCTAGCGGTCTCACTTTTAGCGGAGTGAGCCGCCGCTCTCTTATTTTTGTGATAAAATAGCGCCAAAATATTACCTAGGTCGCAGTTGCGACTGACATTTGCATAAATCTTAAAATTTTTTTGCAAATTCCATTATTGATTTTATTTTTCTTAATAAGGAGTTTTGTATGAAATTTTCTAGTGCTTTTAAATTTGGTGCAACCTTCGTAGTTGGCTGCTTGTTCTCTTTAAATTCTGCCTTAGCAAATTCTTACGAGCAGATCAAGAAAGATGGCGCCATAAGGATAGCGACCGAGGGTGTTTATTCACCATTTTCGTTTCACAATGAAAAAGATGAGTTAATGGGCTATGACGTAGAGATAGCAAGAGCTGTGGCTAAAAAACTAGGCGTAAAGCCAAAATTTATCGAAGCTTCGTGGGATGCGATGCTTGCGGCATTTGATGCTGGCAAGGCTGACGTGGTATTTAACCAAGTTAGCATAACCGATGAGCGAAAGAAAAAGTATGACTACAGCGTGCCATATATGCTCTCTTACTCAGCCATCGTCGTGCATAAAGATAACAGCGACATCAAAAGCTTTGCTGATCTAAAAGGCAAAAGAAGCGTGCATTCAGTAAATAGCATGTGGATACCAACCGTTGAAAAGTATGGCGCCAAGCTAGTTGTGGCCGATAGCTTGAGCGATCAGATAAATTTGATCATCACAAAAAGAGCAGATGATACGATAGATGATGCGGTGATGTTTTATGACTATATCAAGCAACATCCAAACGCCCCTATAAAGATAATCGAAGCTGGCGATGAGCCGATGTATACGGCTGCGATTGTTAAAAAAGGTAACACTAAACTTCTAAATGAGATAAATCTTGCCCTAAATGAGCTTAGCAAGGAAGGAGCTTTAAGCGAAATTTCGCTTAAATACTTCGGTAAAGATATTTTAAATAAGGAGAATTAATGAATTTTAAGCCCATTTTTGGCTTGATCGCAGGTGCTTTTTTAGCTTTAAATTTAAATGCTTCAACTATCAAAAAAGGCGAACTTACCGTCGCAACTGAAGGTACTTACTCGCCTTACTCATTTTACGATGAAAAGGGCGAGCTAGTAGGATATGACGTAGATATTGCAAGAGCAGTAGCGCAAAAGCTAAATTTAAAAGTTGAGTTTCTAACAGCTCCTTGGGATGCGATGCTAGCAGCATTTGATGCTGGTAAGGCCGATGTTGTATTTAATCAAGTAAGTATAAACGAAGATAGAAAGAAAAAGTATGGTATGAGCGTGCCTTACACTATGCCATATCCAGTAATTGTCGTGCATAAAGACAATAACGACATCAAAAGTTTTGCTGATCTAAAGGGCAAAAAGAGCGTACACTCTGCGACTAGCAACTGGGCGGCGATAGCCGAGAAAAACGGTGCAACAGTGGTTGTGGCTGATGGCTTTAGCAAAGGCGTGGAGCTTATCATCTCAAAAAGAGCTGATGATACGATAAACGACAACGTCACTTTTTATGACTATATCAAACAACGCCCAAATGCGCCACTAAAAATCGCATACACAAGCAACGAGCCGATGCCAACAGCTGCAATCGTTAAAAAAGGAAATACTGAGCTACTAGAAGCGATAAACAAAGCGCTTGATGAACTAAAAGCCGAGGGCAAGATAAGTGAAATTTCGATGAAATATTTTGGAAAAGATATTTCAAAATAAAGGATTAAAATGAAATTTACAAATTTATTAAAAGTAGTAGCCGTGCTTGCGATGGCTTTAAATTTACAGGCAAAAACTATAAAAGACGGCGTGCTAACAGTAGCAACTGAAGGTACTTACGCTCCTTTTACATTTTATAATGACAAAAATGAGCTAGTGGGATACGATGTAGATATCGCAAGAGCGGTAGCGCAAAAGCTAAATTTAAAAGTTGAGTTTCTAACAGCTCCTTGGGATGCGATGCTAGCAGCATTTGACGCTGGTAAGGCCGATGTTGTATTTAATCAAGTAAGCATAACTGATGAGAGAAAGAAAAAATATGCTTTTTCGGTGCCTTATACTGTAACATTTGGTGCCATCATCACTAGAAAAGATAATAACAATATAAAAAGCTTTGCTGATCTAAAAGGCAAAAGAAATGCCGACTCAGCTACGAGCAACTGGGCGAAAGTCGCCGTAAAATACGGTGCTGAGCACGTCGTAACAGACAGTTTTGCTAAAAGTATGGAGCTTCTTATATCAAGACGTGTAGATGCTGTTGTAAGAGATAACATCGTATTTTACGACTTCATAAAAGAGCGTCCAAACGCACCTGTAAAGATAGCCGCCTCACTTGATGAGAAAGACTACACAGCAGCAGCTGTTAAAAAAGATAACGCCGAGCTTGCAGAGCAAATTTCAAATGCTTTAACTGAGCTTTCAAAAGAGGGCAAACTAGAAGCTATCTCTAAAAGCTACTTTGGCAAAGACGTCTCAAAATAAAATTATAAACCAACAAGGCAAAAATGGAAAATTTAGATAGAGTGATCGAACTTGTTTCAAGCTCGACACTACCGATGATCATCGCGCTTTTAAAAGTGACGATCCCGCTTACTTTACTCTCGTTTTCGCTAGGGCTTGTCATCGCCATTATCACAGCAGTAGCAAGGCTTTCAAATATAAAAATTTTAAAATTTATATTTGCCACCTACGTTTGGATATTTCGCGGCACGCCACTTCTTGTGCAGCTTTTTATCGTATTTTATGGGCTTCCTAGTATCGGCGTCACGCTTGATACTTGGAGCGCGGCGACTATTGCATTTAGTCTAAACGTGGGTGCTTATGCGTCTGAGTCCGTAAGGGCCGCCATACTTTCTGTGCCAAAAGGTCAGTGGGAGGCTGCCACATCGCTTGGCATGACGCACTATCAAATTTTAAAACGTATCATCGCACCCCAAGCAGTGAGGATCTCGTTGCCACCGCTTTCTAATACATTTATAGGCCTTGTTAAAGACACTTCACTAGCAGCTTCTATAACGATGGTTGATATGTTTATGGTCGCTCAAAGGATCGCAGCAAGGACCTTTGAGCCACTCATCCTCTACATCTTAGCAGCACTTATCTATTTGGTGGTTTGCACGCTCTTAACCTATCTTCAATCAAGGCTTGAAAAAGCTGTCTCAAGGTATGTCTAATGGCTATAAATTTTAAAAATATAAGCAAATCTTACGGCGATCATTTGGTGCTAGATAACATAAACACAAGCTTCAAAGAGGGGCAAACAACCGTGATAGTTGGCTCATCAGGTTGTGGCAAATCAACACTTCTTAGATGCATAAATTTACTTGAGACCCCGCAAAGTGGTACTTTAGAGGTAGATGATAGGAGTGTAAAATTTAAAGATAAGCTTAGCTCAAAAGAGCTTTTAGAAATTCGCAAAAAAACAGGTATGGTCTTTCAAAGCTTTAACCTCTTTCCACACCTAACAGCGCTTCAAAATGTCACAGAAGCTCCGATCTACGTTCAAAAAAAGGATAAAAACGAAGCAATAAAAGAGGCAAAAGAGCTTTTAGCTAAAGTGGGGCTTAGCCACAAAGAAGATACCTATCCAAACAGGCTCTCTGGCGGTCAAGCACAGCGTGTAGCCATCGCTAGAGCCATGGCTGTAAACCCATACTTTTTACTGCTTGATGAGCCTACAAGCGCGCTTGATCCAGAGCTTGAGGCTGAAGTTTTAAAGGTCATCTTATCTCTTGCAAAAGAGAAAAAGTCTATGATCATTGTCACTCATAATATGAATTTTGCTAGAAAGATAGCTGATAGAATTTTGTTTTTAGATAAAGGTGTGATCGCATTTGATGGCTTGGTGGATGAGTTTTTCAATAACCAAAACGAAAGAATAAAAAGCTTCATCTCAGCTATGGATATATGAAAATTTTAGCTAGAAAATCTAGCTAAAATTACATTAAGCAAAGTGAGGTTTTATCTGCTCTATCCAAGCTGAAATTCTACCCTCAGTTTTGTCACTTTGGTTATCAGCATCAAGTGCTAGGCCTACAAATTTTCCATTTCTTACAGCATCAGAGCCATCAAATGTATATCCATCGGTGCTAACCTCACCAACTACCTTTGCGCCAGCTTTTACGACCTCATCATAGAGCTTTGCCATGCCGTTACAGTACTCATCAGAGTAGCTCTCGCTATCGCCCATACCAAAAACAGCAACCGTTTTGCCGTTTAAATTTAACGCTTTAAAGTTAAACGCATCCCAGTCATCTTGAAGATCACCACTGCCCCAGGTTGATGTACCAAGGATGAGCTTATCAAAACTATTTAGCTTCGCTGCATCTACGTCAGCAACGTTTAAAAGCTCATTTTCAAGGCCTAGACCCTCACTTATAAGTTTCGCTGCATCTTCGGTATTTCCCATGCTGCTTCCATAAACTATACCTATCATTTTTATCCTTTTTAAAAAATTTTACTAATAATCGTATAAGGCACAAGCTTAATCAAACCTCTCGCATAACAGTGCCTAACCTCAACGTGTCGCCTAAATTCCTCATTTCTAGGAAAAACGATATAAACCATCTCGCACTCTTGCCCAAGCACACCGACAGCTCTATCTATATCGTCGTTTAAATTTCTCATATCATCAAAGCTCACTTTTTTAAAGCTTGGCATGACACTGAGTAAATTTTTACCATCTTTTTTGACTGAGATGACACCACCATTTAGCACGACCTCTTTATCTTGATGGCGGAGGCGTATTTTATCATAAACAAATTGACAAAACATCTGTGCCGCATCGATACAAAACTCAAATTTTCCACTTGCATAAAGCATTTTTATCATCTTTGCAGTCGCCATTTTCGGCTCTTTTGCTATAAATTTTATCTTTGAAAAGTTGCCTTTTAAATAAGCATTTATGATGATATTTGATGGAATACAAAAGCGATCTGCTGGCTTAAAATTTAGATATTTTTCACGAAGTAGGAAATTTATCCTAGCTTCAAAAATTTCTTTGAAATTTAGAAATTTAGCGTAAGAAAGTGGTATTTTTAGCTCACTTTCTACGCCAGAATTATAAAGTGCAATAAAAATTTTTGCACGCGAAAGCCTATCAAGCTTTGCAAAAATATTTGGAGTTATTTCGCCAATATCTGATAAAAGCCCGAATCTCATTGATTATTCTTTGCATCCAAATTCCTTATCTAGCCCAAAGACCTTGCAATACTCGCAAAATACGCAACTAACGCTTCTTTTTGCACAAACAATTGGAATATTTCTCTTTTTTGCTTGAGTTTTAATAGTCTTCATCGTGTTGTGGTTTAAAAAACTAGTTAGCATCACCACACACTCGGTATCTTGAGGGATTGGCTTGCGATTTACGCGGTTTTCATTTCTAGCATCCCAGTGTTCTATCTTCTCAGCTCCCAAATCATGTAAAACTGCCTTGATAGGCGTTATCTCATCTGCACCGATAACTAAAACTGACATAATAAGCTCCTAAAATTTATTCATTTTCTGATAATGATTATAAGGAAGCTTAACTAAAATTTTTCTTAGTTATGATATTTATTATCACTTATATGTAGAAATTTGTAACGTTTTACTTAGATATTTAAACATCTAAACTCTTTTAATCTTAGATACCGTAAACAAAAATATGATAAGTCCGCTTGCGGCGAAAAAACTACCGACATTCCCGATATTTTGCTCGCCTAAATAAACTATCGTTTGATGCCCTATTAACGCCCCTGCTCCGATACCTATGTTATAAATAGCCGAAAATATCGCCATTGCAGCGTCAGTAGCGTTTGAGGCTAAATTTAGCACTTTTATTTGAAAACTCATATTTACACCAGCTATGCCAAGTCCCCAAACAAAGGCTAAGACTAGCATTAAAACTTCATTTTTAGAAATAAAATTTAACACAAGCAAGCAACATAAAATAAGCATGATAGAAATTGCAGAAAATGCATTTGGAATAAGCTTATAAAATTTAGAGAAAAGCAGGCTTGCAACTACACCAGCAACGCCAAATATAAGCAAGAATATTGTGATAAATTTTCCATCAAAGTCACTGATATCTTTTGCAAATGGCTCAATGTAGCTATAGGTGCTAAAATGCGCGCTTATGATAATTGCAGTTAGTAAAAATATAACCATTAAAAGGCCATTTCTTGCAAGCTCTGGCAAGCTTTTAAGCGAGCCTGAGTTTTTACTTGGCAGAAGTGGCAAAATTTTATATAGCCAAACTCCAACACCAACAGCAAAAATTCCGATCAGTCCAAAGGTCACACGCCAACCAAGTGCATCACCTAAAATTCTTCCAAGTGGTAGACCAAGTATCATCGCTAGCGATGTGCCAAGAGCTAGCAATCCAAGAGCTTGCGAGCTTTTATTTATCGGTGCTAGCCTAACAGCAAGTGAAGCAGTGATAGCCCAAAAAATGGCATGGGCAATAGCTATCATCAACCGAGCAATAATTAAAATTTTAAAATTCCAAGCAAAGGCACAAAGAGTATGAGCTACAACAAATACGATAAAAACCTTTAAAAGAAGAGATCTTCGCTCCAAATTTGCAGTCAAAAGCATAAGCGGTAAAGAGAGTATAGTGACGCTCCACGCATAAATCGTGATGATAAGACCGGTATCGGCCGTGCTCATGTCAAAGTCTTTTGCAATATCACTTAAAAGTGGCACTGGAACAAACTCAGTAGTGTTAAATATAAAAGCACAAAAAGCAAGAGCTATAACCCTTAAATAGGCTACCCTATAAACACTTATCAAATTTTATCCTTAAATTTTTTCATTACGGTAATGGAATTTTACTTAAAGTTAGTAATTCAAAAGGCAAAATCCTCAGAATTTATTAATGACATAGATTAATAGTAGATTTTGGAAACTATCTCTATAATAAAAGATTTTTAAAAATCGTAAGAAAATTTAAGGCGGAAAAATGGCTAAAATAATGAAAACTATGGACGGAAACGAGGCTGCGGCGCACGCGGCTTACGCATTTACGGAGGTTGCGGGCATCTACCCGATCACTCCTAGCTCGCCGATGGCTGATTACACCGATATGTGGGCGGCTCAGGGCAAGAAAAATTTATTCGGCATGCCGGTTAAAGTCGTCGAAATGCAAAGCGAGGGCGGAGCCGCGGGTACCGTGCACGGCTCGCTGCAGGTAGGCGCGCTAACTACGACTTACACGGCTTCGCAAGGCCTTTTGCTAAAAATCCCAAATATGTACAAAATCGCAGGCCAGCTACTACCAGGCGTCATCCATGTGAGCGCGCGCTCTATCGCGGCCCAGGCGCTTTCAATCTTTGGCGATCATCAGGATATTTATGCCTGTCGCCAGACGGGATTTGCTATGCTGGCAAGCGGCTCCGTGCAAGAGGTCATGGATATCGCCGGCGTCGCACATCTAGCGGCGATCAAGGGTCGCGTACCGTTTTTGCATTTTTTTGACGGATTTCGCACGAGCCACGAGATACAAAAGATCGAGGTGCTTGACTACACGCACTTTGATAGGCTTCTTGACCGCGAGGCGCTGCAAAAATTTAGAGACGAGGCGCTAAGCCCCGAAAGCCCGAAAACTCGCGGTACGGCGCAAAACGACGATATCTACTTCCAGACGCGCGAGCTAGCTAACCGCTACTACGACGCGGTGCCTGATATCGTGGCGGAGTATCTAAAAGAAATTTCAAAAATCACGGGACGAGATTATAAGCCGTTTAATTATTACGGCGATCCGCACGCTACGCGCATCGTGGTCGCGATGGGCTCTGTTACGCAAACTCTCGAAGAAGTCGTCGATCACCTGCGCGCAAAGGGCGAAAAAGTAGGCGTGCTAAAAGTGCATCTATACCGCCCGTTTAGCCTAAAATATCTCTTTGACGCGATGCCTGAGACGGTAGAAAAGATCGCCGTACTAGACCGCACGAAAGAGCCGGGAAGCCTAGGCGAACCGCTATATCTGGACGTCAAGGCGGCATTTTACGGACGCAAAAATCAGCCCGTGATCGTGGGCGGCCGCTACGGCCTAAGCTCAAAGGACGTCGATCCTGCGCAAATGCTAGCCGTCTTTGAAAATCTAAATTTAAGCGAGCCTAAAAACGGCTTTACCGTCGGTATCGAGGACGACGTGACCTTTACATCGCTAAAAGTCGGCGAGAAAATTTCGCTAAGCGACGCAAGCGTGAAAGAGTGCCTATTTTACGGTCTTGGCGCGGACGGCACGGTGGGGGCGAATAAAAACTCAATCAAAATCATCGGCGATAAAACCGAGCTTTACGCGCAGGCGTATTTTGCCTACGATAGCAAAAAATCAGGCGGCTATACGCGCTCGCATCTGCGCTTCGGTAAAAACCCGATCCGCTCGACCTACCTCGTCTCAAATCCGCACTTCGTAGCCTGCTCGGTCGCGGCATATCTTGAAATTTACGACGTTATAGACGGTATCCGCGAGGGCGGGACGTTCCTGCTAAACTCGATCTGGGGCGCCGAGCAGACGGTCGCTAAACTGCCGAATAAAGTAAAGAAAATTTTAGCCGCTAAAAAGGTAAATTTCTACATCATCAACGCCACTAAGCTAGCTCGCGAGATCGGACTAAAAAACCGCACGAACACCATCATGCAGTCGGCATTTTTTAAACTCGCAGACATCATACCGTTTGCCGATGCGCAAAAATACATGAAAGAGTACGCGCACAAAGCCTATGCCAAAAAGGGCGAAGCGATCGTAGAGATGAACTACAAGGCCATAGATATGGGCGCGGACGGACTGGTTAAAGTCGAGGTCGATCCTAGCTGGCTAAATTTGACGGATGACGCGAGCGCAGAGGAAAAATACGTCGGCGACGAATTTATAGAAAAAATCGTCAAGCCTATCAACGCAGCTAGGGGCGACAGCTTGCCTGTTTCGGCGTTTGTGGGCTTTGAAGACGGACACTTTAAATCAGGCACTACGGCATACGAAAAACGCGGCATCGGCGTAATGGTGCCTAAGTGGATCGAGGAAAATTGTATCCAGTGTAACCAGTGCGCCTTCGTCTGCCCGCATGCGGTCATCAGGCCGTTTCTAATCGACGAAAACGAGCTCGCCGCCGCGCCGCAAACGGTGCAAGATCACGTCCTAGACGCCAAAGGCAAAGAGGTAAAAGGGCTAAAATATAAAATCCAGGTGAGCCCTCTAGACTGCACCGGCTGCGAGCTGTGCGCTCAAATTTGCCCGAGCAAGGAAAAATCGCTCGTCATGGTGCCGCTAGCCGAGGAGATGGACAAAAACGAGCAGGAAAACGCCGATTATCTATTTAAAAAAGTAACCTACAAAGACGACCTGATGAGCAAAGATAGCGTCAAGGGCGTGGGTTTTGCGCAGCCGTTGTTTGAGTTTCACGGTGCGTGCCCGGGTTGCGGCGAGACGCCTTATATCGGGCTTGTGACGAGGCTATTCGGCGACCGTATGATAGTGGCAAATGCCACCGGATGTAGCTCGATCTACGGCGGTAGCGCGCCTTCGACGCCTTATACGACGAACAAAGAGGGCAAAGGCGTAGCGTGGGCAAATTCGCTATTTGAAGATAATGCGGAATTTGGTATGGGTATGAACGTCGCGGTAGAGACGCTTCGCCACCGCATCGAGGATGTGATGCTACGCACCAAAGACGCCGCGCCAAATGCACTAGCTGCGCTATACTCCGACTGGATCGCGCACAAAAACGACGGCGAGAAAACGACGCAAATAGCTAAAATTTTGACCCCTATTTTAGAGCAAAATTTAAGCGTAGATGGCGTAAAAGAAATTTTAGAGCTAAAAAGATATTTAGTTAAAAAATCCCAGTGGATCATCGGCGGCGACGGCTGGGCGTACGACATCGGCTTTGGCGGGCTTGATCACGTGCTAGCTAGCGGCGAGAACGTAAACGTGCTCGTACTTGACACCGAGGTCTACTCAAACACCGGCGGCCAGAGCTCAAAATCAAGCCGCGCGGGCTCGATAGCGCAGTTTACCGCTAGCGGCAAGCC
>NZ_NDYP01000007.1 GCF_002165775.1 Campylobacter concisus
CTGGCTCAATCGATCACTTGTTTAGATTTCAAAGATTGACTAATAGTTTAACAATTGTAAGTTAAAAGAACAACGATAAAAAGAAAAGGCTTTATTAACCAATGAAGTTAAAGGTGGTTTCTTATTTCGTGAGCTGGAATTATATATGAGCAATACTTAAATATAGTTGAAATATTTAGGGAATTTTAGAAAAAATTGTTAGACGCTTAAAAATTTTAAAGTATGTATTTTTATTATAGGTTTATAGGGTTTAGTTTTTGAAGTATAAATTTGGAGAGTTTTTGCTCTCCATTATAATTAAGCATTAAATTATGTGAACTTTTACACAATATCTATTAATAAGCCGCGATAAGCTCTATTTCTACAAGTGCGTCTTTTGGCAAGGTCTTAACAGCTACTGTACTTCTGGCAGGATAAGGCTCTTTAAAAAATTTAGCATACACAGTATTTACTTTAGCAAAATCTCCCATATCTGCTAGAAATATTGTAGTCTTTATGACATTATCAAAATTAAGTCCTGCTTCAGCCAAGATATTTTTTAAATTTTCAAGAGATTGCTCAGCTTGGGCCTCTACGCTACTACCTGCAAACTCACCCGCTGATGTGACACCAAGCTGACCTGAGATAAATAAAAATCCATTTGAGCTAATAGCTTGAGAATATGGCCCAATCGCTTGTGGAGCATTTTTTGTTGAGATTTGTTTTTTCATATTTTCTCCTTTTGAAATTTTTTAAAATCCTACTATAAATTTTCTAAATTTTTAGTCTCCAAAGGCTATAATGGGCAAAATTTCAAAAGGATGAAGATGCAAAATATACTCGCACCAAATGAGTTTTTAGATGATTATGTACTCAGTGCTGAGTTGGCTAAAAATGCTGGCATCTCATCAAATGCTTATCTTTTTTGGAAAAACGTCATAAGTGCTAAATTTGAAAACTCAAGAATAGTTTTTCTTAGAAAAAATAGCATTCCAGTCAAATTTCAAAACATTATAAAAACCTGTACGCCTTTAAATGGCCTTATTCCAACAGGCGTATTTTGCTCTTTTACCTCGCTTGCTCCTTCTCATCTTGTAGCAAAAAATGGCTCTAAGATCTACGAGCTCTTTAAATTTCATGAGATTTGTGGCATCAAATTTATAGACTTGAAGAAATTTTATGATGATTTTAATCTTAGCTATTCTTATAGAATTTACATTGAAAAGTGCAAATTTTTCTCACCTGCACCATTTGAAAAACGCATAAAATTAACCGAAACTATGTGTCTTGGATATTATTAAATTCCGCTAGCTAGCTTGCTAGCGGGATAAATTTATATCTTTTTGTAAGGTGCTTGTCCAACTTCATAGAAGTTATTACCTTCGCAGTCAATGGCTACTATCGCTGGAAAGTCCTCGACGGTAAGCCTAGCAACTGCCTCTGGTCCTAGCTCTGGATAAGCTAGCACTTCATATTTTTTGATACTTTGGCTAATGAGAGCTCCGATGCCGCCGATAGCAACCATATAAACACAGCATGATTTTTTCATAGCCTCGACTACTGCGTCACTCCTGTAGCCTTTGCCGATCATACCATTTATACCAACTTCATTTATCATAGTTGGGGTGTATTTATCCATTCTGCCGCTTGTTGTTGGGCCTGCTGCACCGATAGCTTGATTTGGCTTGGCTGGAGTTGGTCCAACGTAGTAGACAGTCTCACCCTTTAGCTCAACTGGTAGTTTTTCGCCGCGTGACAATGTTTCAGTAAGTGCCTTATGTGCAGCATCACGAGCTGCTATGATAGTGCCTGATATTAGGACATTATCACCTGCTTTTAGGCTCTTTACCACCTCTTTATCAAATGGTGCTGTTATTCTTTTTACTTCTGACATTTTCTCTCCTTAAAGCTCAGCGTCTGCGTGGCGTGCAGCATGGCAGTTAATGTTTATAGCAACAGGAAGACCTGCTATGTGGGTTGGATACCACTCGACATTTACTTTAACAGCAGTGGTGTCACCACCAAGCCCCTGAGGACCAACACCAGTTTTGCAAGCAAGCTCTAGTAGCTCATCTTCTAATTTGGCATATCTTGGATCAGAATTTTTACTATCGACTGAACGAACTGCTGCTTCTTTTGCCAAAAGTGCTGCCTTATCCATCGTACCGCCTATGCCAACGCCTATTGTTAGTGGAGGACAGGCATTTGGTCCAGCGTATTTTACAGCCTCTAAAAAGACTTTTTTTACACCCTCTATACCATCAGCTGGTACAAGCATTTTTAAAACTGATTTATTCTCACTACCAAAACCTTTTGGAGCTACTTTTATCTTTAGCTTATCTCCTGGTACGATTCTAGTGTGGATGACGGCTGGAGTGTTATTTGTGGTATTTTTTCTCTCAAAAAGTGGCTCAGCAACGACTGACTTTCTTAAATAGCCTTCAATGTAGCCTTCCGCAATACCCTCATTTATCGCATCTTCAATATATCCACCCTCAATATGCACATCTTGGCCAATCTGCACAAAAACAACCGTCATACCGGTGTCTTGGCAGATAGGTGCAACGCCCTCTTCCGCAAGCTTAGCATTTTGTAAAATTTTGCCCAAAATGTCTTTGCCTAGTGACGAACTTTCGCTACATTGTGCCTTTGTAAAAGCAGCCTTTAGATCTGGTGTTACAACATAACAGGCCTGTTTGCAAAGCTTGGCAACGACTTCTCTTATATCTTTTACATTTATTATTCTCATCTTTACTCCTCGTAAAAAACAATTTTTAATTATATTAACTATATTTAAAATTTAAGATTAAATTTTACTGCTCTATATCTACTCGAAAAATTTATATGAGTTTATTTTGTTTGGCCACAACTAGAAGACTTATCTAAAACAAATTTAATGAAATAAGTGATGGCGAAAATTGAGTCTAGAGCATCACAATATTGATAGGAATTTACATAACATGGCTTATTTAAGCCATAAATACATAAATTTAAGACTGAATGCTCTCCTCTTCATTTTTTATCTTTTTTCTAACTTTGACTCGTGATATGCTAGCTCCATCCATCTTTCTTACTTCGTAGTAGCAGTTTTCATCCTCGATCTTATCACCCACAACTGGCAAACGACCGATTAGATTGAAGACGTATCCACCGATCGTTACTTGATCTGTCTCTTCATCAAAGCTTATACCAAGAAGCTCTTCAACGCTCTCTAGATCATATCTGCCTTGGAATTCATAAATATTGTCATTTATCTTTTTATAGTGTTGATCGACTTCATCGTGCTCGTCATTAAAATCACCAAGCACCTCTTCCATTATATCTTCCATCGTAAGAAGTCCGGCTGTGCCGCCATACTCATCGACTACAAGTGCAGCCGAAATTTGCTCTTTATTCATCATTACAAGCACTTTTGAAATAGAAAGGCTCTCAGGCACGATGACAAATTTACGAACAATTGAGTCAAAACTCTTCTCTTTATCTTTGCTAAAGTGAAGCTGCAAAATATCTCTAATATGTATCATGCCCAAAATGATATCTTTTGAGCCGTCTATATAAGGAAAGCGAGTGTATTTTGACTCAAATACGACCTGCAAATTCTCTTCAAAGCTCTTTTGTTTATTTATACAGATCATATCGCGCCTTGGTGTCATGATCTCTTTTGCGACTGTGTCACTAAAATCGACTGCATTTTTAATAATCTCGGTCTCAAAGCTATCAAGCACACCACCCTTTAAACTCTCGCCAACAATGATTTTTATCTCTTCTTCAGAGTGGGCTAGCTCATTTTCTTTAGCTGGCTGGATGCCTAAAATTTTAAGTCCAATGGTCGCTAAAATATCAAAAAGCTTAATTACAGGGGAAAATAGCACCCAGAAAAAGTGAAGTGGACGAGCAATTTTTAATACTGAAGTCTCGGCCTTCGCGATAGCAACTGACTTTGGCACAAGCTCACCCATTACAACGTGAAGTAGGGTAATAAGCGTAAATGCGATCGCAAAACCAACTGTATGAACTAAGATATCGCTAAAATTGAAGAAATTTTTAAGTGGAGCTTCTATAAGTCTTGCAACTGCTGGCTCACCGATCCAACCAAGAGCAAGCGAGCTTAGTGTGATACCAAGCTGAGTGGCACTAAGATAAGTATCAAGCTTGTTTGACATCTCAAAAGCAAGCTGGGCGTTTGGCTTTTTCTCCTTGATAAGCTCTTCAAGTCTAGACTTACGAACTTTAACAAGAGAAAATTCTGATAAAACAAAAAAGGCATTTAGTAAAATGAATACAATGGCAAGTATTACCATTAAAAGCGAATTATCGCTACTGGGGTTCAATTATGATCCTTAAGAGTTAAAAATTTTTGCCTGATTATAGCGAATTTATATTTAGCGGTCAAATTATCCACGCTCAAAAGTAACAATATTTCTTAAATTTAAGATTTATAAAAAGTTCTTAAATCATATTTTGATAACATTATTTTCATCACTAAATTTATGGATTTTACAATGAGCAAAAAGAATTTTTCATCGCGCTGGGCATTTATATTGGCCTGTGTTGGATCAGCAGTTGGCATGGCAAATGTCTGGGGCTTTCCTTATAAACTTGGCACAAATGGTGGTGCAGCGTTTTTACTCATCTATGTTTTTTTTATAGCTCTTTTTTCATATGTTGGTCTAAGTGCGGAGTATGCGATCGGCAGACGTGCAAAAACTGGTACGCTTGGATCATATAAATATGCTTGGCAAAGTAGAAATTTTGGCGTATTTGGCAGTATTATTGGCTGGCTTCCGCTTGCTGGCTCACTTTGTATAGCCATCGGCTACGCAGTCATCATCGCCTACGTACTAAAAGCCCTTACTCAGGCACTTACTGGCTCATTTATGAGCGTTGACACGAATGTTTGGTTTAACTCATTTGCACTTCAAGATTACTCAGTCTTGCCTTATCATTTTATTATCGTTGTTGGCACGCTTCTTACACTATTTTTTGGGGCAAAAAGTATCGAAAAAACTAATAAAATAATGATGCCACTATTTTTCGTATTGTTTAGCATTCTGGCTATAAATGTCGCGATGCTGCCAAATGCGTTTGATGGGTATAAATTCCTTTTTATTCCTGACTTTAGTAAGCTTGCAGACCCAATGGTATGGGTTTCTGCGATGGGTCAAGCCTTTTTCTCGCTCTCTATCACAGGATCTGGCATGATAGTTTATGGAGCTTACCTTTCAAAAGATGAAGATATCGTTGAAAGTGCTAAAACTACGGCCTTTTTTGATACTATTGCGGCTCTTGTGGCGGCTCTTGTTATGATCCCAGCGGTCTTTGCCTATGCTATGGATCCAGCCGAAGGTCCAAAGCTACTTTTTGTAACGCTTCCAAAAATTTTACAAAATATGATCGGTGGACAAATTTTTGCCATTATTTTATTTACAGCTGTTATCTTTGGCGGTATCACCTCACTTCAAAATATGTTTGAGGTCGTGGCTGAGTCGCTTATGCATAAATTTCCGTTTCTTAATAGATTTTGGACACTCACGCTACTTTGTGCAGTTTGCTTTGGCATAGGAGCATTTATGGAGCCTATTAGCAGTTGGGGGCCTTGGATGGACTTTGTGTCGATCTATATCATTCCAATTGGCGCGGTAATCGGAGCTATTTCTTGGTTTTGGGTCATTAAAAAAGATGAAATTTTAGACGAGATAAATTCTGGAGCAAATAAATCTTATGGTAATTTCTGGTATTTTGTAGGCAAATTTATCTACGTTCCGCTAACATTTTTACTTTGTATCATAGCCGTAAGTAAGGGAATTTCTTTTTAAATTTAGCTCGCCAAAAAATGAGCTAAATTTAAAAATTTTTGAAGTTATCTTAGTTTTTTTGTGCCGATGTAAGTAGCAAAAATTTCTTGTGAGCCATCTTTTTTAAATAAAATAACATCGTATTGCTCGGCTTTACTGCCTTGCTCCATACCTTGGCTCTCCATCGGCATGCCAGGTACTGCGATACCAACTACGTCTTTTGGCTTGAGCTCTAGTAGGCGCTTTACCTCATCGGCCGGAACATGGCCTTCTATGATATATCCATCGATAATTGCTGTATGGCAGCTTGAAAGCTCTAGTGGCACGTGAAATTCTTTCTTAACCTTGACCATATCATCTACTTTGATGGTCTCTTCGCTAAATCCGGCCTTCTGCATCGCCTCACCCCAGCTAGTACAACATCCACAAGTTGGGCTTTTATAGACCTTCATATCAGCCGCAAATGCAAGTGTTGCAAAAAAGCCAAGAGCCAAAAATGCTAATTTCTTCATCATTTTCCTTTACGTAAAATTTGCAAAATGATATAGCTCACATTTAAATTTTATATAAATGCTTAATATTGCTTGCTATAATTCGCCAAAATTTACAAAAGGCACTTTATGTTTTCATCATTTTTTAAAGATAAAAAATGGGCACTCTGGGCTTACGGCGGGGCGCTATTTATCATTTTGCTACTTGTTTATCAAACTCATTTAAATGTCCGTATTAACGAGTGGTATAAAAATTTTTACGATATTGTACAAAACTCAAAAGATCATGATGTAAGTGAATTTTGGCGTGAAATTTTTAACTTCATAAAAATTGCTATGCCCTATGTTATAACTTATACAGTTATCTCATTTTTTGCCAGCCACTGGGTCTTTCGCTGGAGAGAGGCGATGACGTTTAGATATCTAAAATTTTGGCAAAACTGCAAAAGTGACATCGAAGGCAGTTCACAGCGTATCCAAGAAGATGTCTACCGCTTTGCAAAAATAATGGAAAGCCTTGGCGTGCAAGTTTTAAGGGCGATCATGACGCTAATTGCCTTTATACCAGTGCTTTGGGAGCTAAGCAAGAGCGTGAGTTTGCCTTACATCAAAGATATCGAAGGCTCGCTTGTTTATATTGCTTTAATAATTAGTATCGGTGGTTTAATTATTTCGTGGTTTGTGGGCATTAAACTCCCACATATCGAGTATAACAACCAAAAAGCAGAAGCAGCATTTAGAAAAGAGCTAGTTTACGGCGAAGATGATAAGTCTAAATTTTGCCAGCCAAACGTCATGATAGAGCTTTTTACGGGCGTAAAGTTAAATTATTACAAACTATTTTTGCACTACGGCTACTTTAACCTTTGGCTCATCTCATTTTCACAAATTCTTGTCATCGTGCCTTATGTCATCATGGGAAATGGCCTATTTAGCGGCGTTATAACGCTTGGTGTGCTTATACAAGCTAGCAACGCTTTTTCTCAAGTTAGAGAGAGTTTTAGCGTCTTTATAGATAACTGGACGACGATAACAGAGCTAAGATCTGTAAATAAACGTTTGAGAGAATTTGAGAGAAATATAAATTATAAGGCGTAGGGGTAAATTTAAGATATAGCGTCTAAATTTTGAATTTATGCTGTCATAAAACAAGCAGCACGCTAAATGTGCTTTATCATCAGGCAAATTTTAAAATTTATGAGCGAGCATATCACGACTCTAAATTTAGTGGCGAGTGGCTACGAGGCTTAAATTTAGTAGTCTGCTAAGGCGAGTGAGTAAGATTTTAAAATTTGCTTTGCGATATAAATTTACCAAAAAGGGAGACAAGGGGACTTGAATTACGAAGCCGTCCCCTTATCCCCCTTTTTAAATCCTCCAATCCCCTCGCACGTTCAAAGTGCATGCGATAGCACTATCGTGCCGCATGCGTTTTATTATTGGGCAAGTATCAAGTAAATTTTAAAATTTCATGAACGAGTAATTTCGGCTCTAAAATTTGAGCTAAGCGATAAGCGAAGCCAAATTTTAGTAGCCAATTCTTGCGAGTGAATGAGATTTTAAAATTTACAAAAGTATTAAATTTGTATTTTTGAAATCGCAAAATTTAAATTTCATCCTTCGTTTAACAATGCATATCCAACTCAGGCTATAATACGCAAAATTTTAGTCCAAAAAGGATAAAAATGAAAAAATTTTTACTTACATTGTTAGCGACTAGTTTGCTCTTCACTGGCTGCTCAAGCGTTACAAAAGCAGGCGTTGTTGGTGCTGATCGTAAGCAATTTATGTTAGTCTCATCAGAAGCTATGGAGCAAAGCTCAGCCCAAGCCTATGTCAAGACGCTAACAGCTGCTAGAAGTAAAGGCGAGCTAAATGTTGATCCGATCCTTACAAAAAGAGTTCAAGATATCGCTAAAAGGCTCATCGCCCAAACTGGCGTTTTTAGGGATGATGCTCTAAAATGGAAGTGGCAAGTAAACGTCATTAATGAAGATACGCTAAATGCTTGGTGTATGCCAGGTGGCAGGATAGTCGTTTATAGTGGCATTATAAAAAGGCTAAATTTAACAGATGCGCAGCTAGCTGCGGTCATGGGACACGAGATCGCACACGCTCTTAGGGAGCACAGCAGAGAGCAAGCAAGTGCTGATCAGATGAAAAGTATCGGTATCTTTGCAATAGCCACAGCTACTGGCCTTGGCGATCTTGGAGCTAATGCTCTAAATTTAGCTAGCGAATACACCATATCTCTGCCGTTTTCTCGCTCGCATGAAACCGAGGCTGATCACATCGGTACTGAGCTAATGGCAAGAGCCGGATACGATCCAAAAGAAGCGGTCGAAGTCTGGGTAAAAATGAGCAAGATGAGTGGCGGAAAAGTGCCTGAAATTTTAAGCACGCACCCATCGAACGAGAGTAGGATAAAAGACCTAAAAGAGATCGCAGCAAAACTTGAGCCAGTCTATCAAGCTACTAAAAGAGGCTAGGCTTGATAGAACAAGCAAATTTGAGTGATCTTGAAGCGATTGCACAAATTTATAATGAATACATTTTAGAAAAAACTGCGACTGCTGATATGCAGCCAGTTAGCACGAAGGAACGAGAGCCTTGGTTTAAAGCCCACAACAACTCTCGTCCCATCTTTATCTATAAAGAAAATGATGAAATTTTAGGCTGGTGTTCACTTAGTGATTTTAATCCCAAAATAGCTTACAAAATAAGTGTAGAAATAAGCATCTATGTAGCCAAAAAGGCTCTTGGTATGGGCATTGGCAAGCAGCTTTTAAGCCACAGTCTAGATGAGGCAAAGAGGCTAAATCTAAAAAATATTATCGCTTTAATATTTAGTGAGAATAAAGCAAGTCTTGGGCTATTTTTAAAATTTGGCTTTGAAAAATGGGGTGAACTGCCAGGCGTTTGCCTAATGGATAATGAGTACAAAGATGTCGTTATATTGGGGTTAAAGCTTTAAAAGCCAAGCATTAAGCAAATCAAGCTATAATTTCGCTCACTCCTTGGGTAGATGTCCGAGCGGTTTAAGGAGCACGCCTGGAACGCGTGTGTGGGGCAACTCACCGAGAGTTCGAATCTCTCTCTGCCCGCCATAAATTTGACAAAATTTACTCTATTGCCATAATACAAAAAGAAATTTAAACGGCAAAAATGATCGAACATTTACTGCTAGTTTTTGCACTGCTAGCTATCATCATCGCTTTAGTGATGGTCTCAAACCGCCTAAAGGTCGCCTATCCGGTGCTATTAGTCCTTGGCGGGCTTGCCATTAACTTCGTGCCAAATTTACCAAGTATCAAGATCGATCCCGAGCTTATTTTCATCATATTTTTGCCGCCACTTCTTTATGAGGCTGCGTGGGCAAACTCGCTAAAAGAGCTCTATAAATGGCGCCGTACGATCGGCAGTTTCGCCTTTATCGTGGTTTTCATAAGCGCAGCAGCAGTTGCTTTGATAGCAAATTTAGTGATCCCTGGCTTCTCGCTCGCCCTAGGCTTCATGCTAGGAGCTATCGTCTCGCCACCAGACGCGGTGAGCACGGCAGCTATCCTTAAATTTGTCAAAGCCCCGCGCAGGATCAGCGCTATTTTAGAGAGTGAGAGCCTTTTAAATGACGCCTCCTCGCTCATCATCTTTCGCTTCGCCGCAGTTGCGGTCACGACTGGGCAGTTTGTATGGTACAAGGCCGCAACGACCTTTTTATGGATGGTGGCCGGTGGCGTTTTAGCGGGTCTTGTGGTGGCGCTTGCGGCATATTTTTTACATAAAATTTTACCGACTGATGAAAATAGCGACACGATAATGACGATCACGACGCCTTATATCATGTATATCTTGGCTGAGGAGCTTGGCGCTAGCGGCGTTTTAGCAGTGGTTTGTGGCGGACTTTATCTCTCGACTAAAAGAAATGAAATTTTCACCGCTTCAACAAGGATCCACGCGGTGCCAGTTTGGAACAACTTTATTTTCTTACTAAACGGCCTTGCATTTACCATGATCGGCCTTGACCTGCCTGAAATTTTAGCAGGGCTAAAGCGTAGCGGCGTCTCGCTCTTTGAGGCGGTCTCTTACGGCGTTTTGGTCACTGCTGTGCTCATCGTTATCCGCCTCATGGCATCTTATGGAGCCGTTTATATCACGATGTTTATGAAGCGCTATATCAGCGTGGCGGACGATCGCAACCCTGGCAAAGCCACACCATTTATCGTCGGTTGGGCAGGTATGAGGGGCATAGTCTCGCTAGCTGCGGCGCTTTCTATCCCTGCCATGGCTGGGGGGGGGTGAGCCATTTCCGTACAGAGACCTCATCTTGTTTATAACGTTTGTCGTGATCTTACTAAGGCTCGTAGTTCAGAGCTTAAGCTTGCCGCTACTCATCAAAAGTACGAAATTTCCAGACTTTGACGACCACATACCAAATGAGCTTGCAAGGATCAAGATCAAAAAGGCACTTGCCCAGGCTTCGCTTAAATTTAAAAATGAGAAATTTGCAAATGAAGAAAATTTCTTGCTTAAAAAGCTTGAAGAGGTTTGGAATTTTGAGCTTGAGAGCGAAAATTTTGAGATAAGCGACAAGAGTAGGCAGAGATATTTTGAAATTTTAGATGAGCAAAGAATGGCACTTTGTGAGCCAAACAAAGGCCCAAAGATCGATGAAGAGGTGATTAGGACGTTTTTATATCACATCGACCTTGAGGAGCAGAGGTGGCGTGCGCATAGCGAGCACTAAAATTTTCTTCCGACATTGCAACTTACCACACCGCAAAATCTCTTGCCAAATTTGGCCTCGACGATGAGCACAAGCACGAAAAATATCTTTTCGTCATTCATTCGCGCGATCTGGCGTAGAGTTTGGCTAGCGTCATTAAATTTAACTCCATTTTTATGTAAAGTTTCGCAAAAAATAGCCTCGTCAAAGCCCAACATTTGCGAAATTTCAGTTATGCTGTATGGCTCTAGTGAGGCGATGATGCGGTCCATGTTGCAGATCGTTGGATTTTTGCGGTGCGTGGTGACATCGATCATCTCATTTATGAGCTTTATTAGCTTTCTTCTGCGGTTAAAGACGTGTAAGATCGCTGCGCAAAATATCAAAATCCCTGCAAATTTGTGCGCGTTCATCATCCACTCACTATAATCACCCATGGCAAAATTTAGCCCAGTAAATGCAAGCAGGCAGATCCCACAGGCAAGAGCACAGACGATACAAAATTTATATATCACTTCCGCTTTAAGCAATGCAAATTCCTTAGTTTTTTGAAATTATACACCTACTATGCAAAAAATGAATGGCGCCAACTAGAAATTTAGCTGGCGCATTAGAGTAAATTTAGCTAAAACTTATAGTTAAAACTGAGATTAAAGGTGCGTGGGTCACCATAAACCATCATGTTTTTACCGATACCCTCGTAGTATTTTTTGTTAAAGAGATTGTCGATATTTAGCTGCACATCAAAGTTTTTAGCAAATTTATATCCAAGCATTAAATTAGCCAAAGTGTAGCCTTTTTGTGTGATTTCATTTGCGTCTTTGCCAGTATAAATTTTGCTCTTATACATAGCTCCAGCACCTACTCTAAAGTCTCTGATCTCATACTTTGCAAATAAATTTGCCGTACTTCTTGATGAGTTAGTGGCATATTTTTCACCATTAGCATCTTTTGCGTTAAAGTGCGTTGCACCAAAGCTTAGGCTTAAGTTTTTAGTGATCTCGCCATTTAGATCTAGCTCGACACCCTTGCTTGTCACACCTTTGCCAGCTTCAAATATGTCGGCATTTGTCGCTGGATTTTTCTTGCCAGTCTTTACGCCAAGCTTGTCTTGCACGATCTTAAAGACGCCAAGACTTGCTTGAAGCGCCCCGTCAAGATACTCTCCTTTGATGCCCACTTCATAGTCTTTGCCTTGGATAGGATCTAGATATTTGTCATTTGCATCTTTTACGGTTTGAGGTTTAAATATGCTCGTGTAACTAGCATATAGAGTGTGGTTTGCTCCGATGTCGTAAGTGACGCCAAGATATGGCGTGATCTCATTTGTGAAATTTCTATTGTCTTTGCCACCCTCGATCTCGTATTTGTAGTAGCTCACCCTAGCACCTAGCAAAAATTTAAGCTCATCGGTGATTGATAGTTTATTTGCCGCGTAAAATGCCTTTTGTATCGTTTTGTCTTTATTGTTTTGATCTTCGTAAGGTAGCTTTGGATCATCAAGGTGTAAATTTTTAAAGTCTATCCTACTTCTAGCTGTATAAGCAAGTCCTGCTGGCGTGGTCTTTTGCAACCAGTAGCTACTTACCTTATCGCTACTTTTTTTATAGTTGTTATACATCGCGCCAAAGACAAACTCATGAGATAAATTTGCTATCTCGTAAGGGATATTTGCGTATGCATCTACGTTGTGGATGTTCTCCTCTCTTTTGTTTGCATAAATGCTAAGATCATTCATATTGCCAGTACCGTCTAAATTTACCGCTCCGCCGTAGTAGAGTAGATTTGAGTCAGTGTTTGCCCGTCTAAATGAGTAACTTAAATTTAAGCTCGCTTCATTTTCAAAGTAGCGCTTAAAATCAGCATAAAAATCAAGCGTCTTTATGTCCCACCTAGTCCAAGGCTGAGAGAAAATTTCATTTTTACTAAAATTTGTCCTAGAGCCATCTGCGTAAAAAGCTGGCATGCCGCCCCACCTACCGCCGTGGCGTTTTAGCTCTTGATAAAACGCACCAAGACTAAGCCATGAGTTATCGCCTATGTCACTATCGACTACGCCGTAAATCGCGCTATTTTTTCAGTTGTAATAATCCATATAAGAGTGCGACTTCTCATGCATAAATGAAAGCCTCGCTCTGACGCTTCCGCTCTCATTTACAGGCGTTTGCACATCGCCATTTACGCCGTATCTATCGTATGAGCCAGCACTTACACCAAAATTTCCTTTTAGCTCCTTTGAGTCTGCCCTTTTTCTTATGAAATTTAAGCTTGCAGCTGGGTTGCCGGCGCCTGCAAGTAGGCCATTTGCCCCTTTTACCACCTCAACTCTTTCATAAGGCAGCATGCTCATATCATTTGCACCAAGACTAAAGCCACCAAAGCTAGGCATCGAATCAAGCAAGTAATAATCTATCGCAAAGCCACGAGCCGTCGGATATACGCGCTCGTCCCATTTGTTTAGCGTAACGCCTGGGACATTTCTAAGAAGCACTTGATAGTCCTTGATGCCTTGATCTTTTAGTCTTGCTTCTGTTAGCACAGTTAGCGACTGAGGCGTTTGACGAGAGGTTAAATTTAGCCTAGTTGTGCTCTTTACAAGCTCTTTTGCAAAGTAGTTTGCATCATCTCTTCGCTCGCTTTCTACGACATCAATTGCTTCTAAAATTTTATCGCTTTGGCTAGCAAAAATTTGAGATTGCATCAAATTTAATGCAACCAAGCTAATTAAAAATTTTTTCATTTTTTCTCCTTTTAAAATTTCTTTTAATCCACAAATAAAGCCCTGAGATACTTAAAATAAGCGGTGAAATGCCAACCAAAAACCAGATAAATTTTGTGATTTGGTTGTAGTTACCAAAGTGCGATTTTCTAAATGCTGAGAGAATTTATTCGCTTAGATTTGCATTTTTTATGTCCAAAATGCTTACTAATTCGCCGTTATCTTTATCGTAAGTTAATATGTTTGAATATTCGTTATGTAAGAAATTTTGATCTTTTACATAGCCAAAAAGGCGTATATTTGCTCCTTGCATAAAAGGCAGTGAGATGAAGTGTGGCTCAAAGCCAGTAAGATCATTCTTTGAGCGGGCTACCAGCTCGTCAAGAGATAGGTTTTTATTATAAATTTTTGCATCTATAACAAAGTCATTTTTAAACTCTGGCATGCGCGCCATTTGAAATTCCCACCAAACACCACTTATGCAAATGAGTAGTAAAATAGGCGTAGAAAAAATTCCTATCATTTTATGAATGTCGCTCATAAAAACATTTAGCCTATTTACACGAAGCCTAAGTAGTGTCAGCCAAAATTTTTTATAAATCACGAAACCACTTATACAGATAAAAAACGTAAAAATAGCGGTTAAAGTAAGGATAACATGACCGCTCTTTCCTAGAAATAGCGACTCATGAAGCTCGGTTAAAACTCCAAAAAATCCCTCATCATGCGCGAGTGGCTCGCTCTTTATCTTGCCACTAAAAGCGTCAAAATAGATAAATTTCCACTCTTTTTTGCTGTCATTATGCTCGATTAGCCAAATTTTGTCACACTTTTTAGGGTTTGCATCGATATTTATACCAACAATCTCGTAGCCGCCAAGCTCGCTTGCGATGATCTCTCTTAGCTCATCAAAGCTGATTCTTTTGCTTAAATTTTCTTTGTTTAAATTTACATTTACGACATTTGGGGCAAGAAGGCTGTTTAGCTCATCTTTATAAACGAGGATCGCACCGCTAAAACAAACTACTGCAAGTGGAATGAAAAATAAAAGAGATAAATAAGTGTGCAATTTATAAAAAATTTTTTGATTTAGAAATTTCACTTTGTTTTAAAGCCTTTTAGTAGTAGATTTTGATAATGGCTCGCAATCTTACACAAAATTTACTTTGATAATATTTAAAACTATTATCAATTATAATTTCAAAAAGAAAAATTTTTATAGAATGTAAATTAAAAAAATAAATAGATTTGATTTTCAAAAGAATAAACAACTCCTCTTTGTGTATACGAAAAGCCAGAAAAGGGGGAAGCAAAGACTTATCAGTTACAAAAAGGAGGGTCCATTTAGGACGATGAAATAGTATTATTTAAGCATAAATTTTAATAAAATTTTTAGTTAATAAAAAAGAAATTCCAAGTAATACTAAAGTAAATTTAACTTTAAAAAAGCTACATTTAAGAAATTTCTTTTAATTAGTACAAGCATAAAATTAGGCTAATTTTTAGGCACAAGCTCTAATACATTGCAAGCTCGCTTGCTACCCATCTTGCAAGCTTTATCAAGAGCATTTGCAGAAAGATCAAAGCTTTGCTCAGTGCCATTTCCTTGAAGATACTTTGTCGCTAGCTCATAGCAAGCCTCACTACTACCGTCATCACAGAGCGATTTAAATATCTCAAAAGATTTTTGTGTATCTTTTTCTACGCCAAGGCCGCGTCCTAGCATATCTGCATAGATAAAGCAAGAAATTTTATCTTTATTTTCACACTCACTTGAAAGCTTTTTTGTAAAACTCTCGCAAGCTTTAGAGTTGCTTTTATTAATACACTCTTGCATATTTATATCCCAGTTTGCATTCAAAGATAGAAGAGCAAATGCTAAAAACAAAATAGATTTTTTCATAAATTTCCTTGGAAGAAGTTAGCTCCCTTTGGGGGAAAGGGAGCTATTACAAAAAGGAGGTTTCTTGTTGGACAAGTAGAATAATACAAGTTTCGTCTAAATTTAAAACCAACTTTTCTTTAACAAAAAACAATCTCAAACCAAATCTTTTTTGCTAAAGGCAAAATAGCCACAAACTAGCAAAATAATGCCTAGTAAGAGCGGATAAATAATCGCATAAGCCACAAATGTCTCTTTTGGAAAGGTGCTTAAAATAAAATAAGATGCAGTACCGATAACTGCTAAATTTGGATCAAAAAGACTAAGCGCTGCTATCCTGAAAAGCTCTATCGGATTTAGTATAGCAATAGCGTAAATGACATACTCATCAACCGAGCTTCGCATAAGAAGTCCAATTAATGCTAGATCAATAAATGCAAGCATTATAAGCCAAAGTAAAAACGCCACGCCTTGGCCTGTCTCTTGATTTTTAATCACGCTTGAGATAAAAAATCCAAGCGATAAGAAAATGATACTTAAGCTAAAAAGTAGCCCAAAATAAAGCGTTAATACACTCCAAGGTATCGCAACACCTTTTATAAAACCAACGATCACGCAAAGCAAAAGAGCAAATAAAAGTGGAACAAAAACAACAAATGTACGGCCCAGTGCCTTGCCAAAGTAATACTCTCTCAGGCTTAGTGGGAAGCTAAGGATGTACTCAAGCAAATTTGTATCTCTATCTTGATTTATGCTTCTTACAGTTGAAATGAGAATAAAAATAGGCACAATGATGACGCAAATTTGAATAAACAAAAGCAGTGCTCTAGTAAGCCCAGAAAAGCCGAGCACACGTGAGTCAGTCACGCCACTAAATAAAAATCCTATCATCAAAGCAGAAAAAAGCGCAGCATATATCACAAACCATCTTGAGCGAAAAGACTCTTTTACATCAAGCTTTGCTATTAAAAAAAGATTATTCACTATTGCTCCTTAAATTTTCTTCTTTGATTATCTTGCCAAGATCCATATAGACGCATCTATCTAATAAATTTGCTATCTCATCGATACGGTGTGAAATAAAAACAAGTGTTTTGTTTTGCGTGAAGTTATCAAGTAAATTTTTAAAAGAAAGCCTTGCTTTTACATCAAGATTTGCCGTTGGCTCATCAAACATCAAAATTTCACTATCCTTAGCAAATGCGATGGCTATTAGCATCTTTTGTTTCATGCCGCCAGAGAGCTTATAAAATGGCTTATTTAAATTTTCATGCAGATCAAGCTCTAAAAGCTTGCTAAATTTCTCAATATCTTCAAATTTTACATTTGAGCTTTTACAAACAAACTCGCAAAGCTCACGTAGGTTAAATTTAAGCGGTGGTGGAGTTTGTGGCACAAATGAGATAAATTTCAAAGCCCCTTTTCTATCTTTTAGGGTATTTACGCCATTTATCGCGATGCTTCCGCTATTGGGGATAAATTCTCCTAAAATGATACGCATGAGCGAGCTTTTGCCAGCTCCATTTTGTCCAAGTATCGCTATTTTTTCGCCAGATTTTACATTTAGGCTAACACCATCAAGTATCCTTTGCGAGCCAAAAATTTTAGTTACTTCTTTTATATCTATCAAAAATTTTCCTTATATGAGTTTTTTAAAGCCGTTGTCAAATTTCAGTGCATCTTGATGACACACATCAATACACCTACCACAAAGCGTACAATCAGCGCCAGCTATCCTAAAGATATTTTTGCTCTCGTCAAGCTTTGCTCCTTTTTTTGTCATAAAAAGTACATGAGGCACTAGACAAACATCAGTGCAAACTAAGCAGTGATCGCATTTTTCTTTATCCCAGCTAACTTTTATGGCATTTGGTTTAGCTAGCACCGAGTAAGTAGCTCCAATAGGACAGACATATCTGCACCAAGCTCTACGTGAGAAGAAAATTTCAACCATAAGCATGGCCACAACAAACCAAATAGCATGAAAATAGCCATAGATAATAAATCTTGAAAAAATCCCAACAACATTAAAAATTTCAAATGTAAGGCTTGCACTAGCAAAGCTAAGAGTTAAAAATAAAATGGTAAAAACATATCGCCACTTTGTGTCAAAAACTCGTGGTTTTACTATCTTTTTAGCACGCAAATTTTCATGGATCTTCTCAGCTATTTCGCTTATTAATGAATAAGGACAGATCCAAGAGCAAAAGCCTCTACCGCCAAAAATGATATAAAACGCCAAGATACTAAGTGAGCCAATTATTAAATTTACATGGATTTCATGCGTCGCCAGAAATACTTGCAGGCTCATAAAAGCATCTGCCAAGTGGAAACCAAATATTCTTGAGGCACTGATGTCGCCTTCTAAAATTTGTATATCAACTCTATATGAAAGCACAAATAAAAGATGAACTAGAATAATGCTAAATATGCGCCAAAAACGTATACTAGCACGCTTCTTGCCATCTTTTGTAGTTGTGATTAACGTGCTTAGAAAGCTTACATTTCTAATCGTCGCACGAGTGTTATATTTGTCCATTTTTACTTTTTAAATTTAGAAATTTCATCTGCAAGGCTTTCAAGCTCGCTATCACTAACATTTGTAAGTAGCCCCTTCATAAGTGAGTTTTGCACCTTGCCAGCTTTATAATCAGCTAGCTTTTTAAGTAATTCATCCTTACTTAGGTGTGTTATATCAGGAGCTACGACGCCTTTTGCATTTGCACCATGACACGGGGCACAAGTTGTTAGATATTGCTTGCTAACGCCTTCATTGTGCACTTTAGCCACACTTAGACTTAGCTCTTTTACCTTTTTTAGCTCATCTTCGCTAGCAAATTCTTCACTAGACTTTGGCTGCTCTTTTGTAAAATTTTGCTCTACTTTTGGCTGAGCATTAGTTGCTACTTTTTCCTTTTTAGGTGGAGTCTGGCTTAACATAAATACCATGATACCGCAAATTGCTACTGCTAAAACAATGGTTATAATCTTTCCTACTTTCATTATTTGCTCCTAAATTGTGTATTAAAATCACTGATTTCTTTAGCTAAATTTCTGATTTCACTATCATCCATTTTTTTAACAAGGTCTCGCATTAAAACATTGACTTTTTCTTTATTTTTATAAGCATTTATCATTGTATAAATTTCATTTTCACTTTTTGTTAAGAGTGATGGCCCGATGATGCCATTTGCATAATCATCGTGACAAGCTGAGCATTTTGTAATGAAATTTTTGCTAAGTCTGCCCTTTATAAGTCTTAAATTTATAGTTTGAAGAGGGGTTCTTACCATCGCTAAAGCACCGATTTGACGGCTTACGTTATTATCTTCAAGTCCAAATTTTACGCTCTTTTCGCCGTGCATATCGTATTTTATGAAATTATTTTGTTTATTTGTGCTTTGGTTATTT
Organism: Campylobacter concisus; assembly: GCF_002165775.1. Taxonomy (NCBI): domain Bacteria; kingdom Pseudomonadati; phylum Campylobacterota; class Epsilonproteobacteria; order Campylobacterales; family Campylobacteraceae; genus Campylobacter; species Campylobacter concisus. Next base: position 19,001 of record NZ_NDYP01000007.1, read on the forward strand.
TCTTTTTTTTCAACCTTTATGCTAGCACTCGTGGCTACATTTATTGGTTGCTCGCTAGCTGCTTTTTGCGCTTTGTCATCGCTCTTTTCACAGCCGACAAATAGCAAAGCAGCAGCCACTAAGGACATTATTAATCTCATTCTTTCTCCTTATAAATTTCATCATAACTCATTTTTGGGGCAATGTTTATAATTTTTACAGGGCAAACCTCAGCACATACCCCACACCCAACACAGCCATGCTTTATGAGCGGTAAATTTGCTTCGCTCATTACTATTGCACTATCGCCAACTGGGCAAATGCTGACGCAAAGGTCACAAATTTGACCGATTTTGCCTTTTATCTTATCTTTTTCTGCCTCTTCTCTATCGTTATAAACTTTGCGGACAAGCAAATCTTCAACGCTATCTTCGCTTAGTTTTTCTCTTTTTAGGCACATACAGGCATTTGCATTACTCAAGACAGCAACGCCCATTTTCACATCATCAACAACTTTTGTAGCATGATCTAACGCACCACTTGGACAGGCGAGCACACATGGGAAAAGATCACATAAATAGCAACCTCTCTTTTTAGGATCGATGTATGCTGTACCATTTGAATATCCATCTTTTATATCAAGCAAACTTATACTGTGATAAGGGCATACCTGCACACACTGACCGCATTTAACACAAAGATCATCAAAGTCATCAACCGCGCCTGGTGGTCTAAGATAGAGTTTATCGCCACTACTTTTTGGCAAAATTTTACCTATGCCATATCCTGCGGCAGCTGCGACTGAGCCTAAGATTATAAATTTTCTTCTATCCACGCTTTGCCTTTAACGCGTTAAAATTTGAAGCATCAAGTGGTTTTATCCTTGGCGTGCTATCTTCAAGTAGCTTTACTGGCTCAGAAAATGGCGCGAGTTTGGCTAAAAAATTTAAGATACTAAAGACACTTGATCCATAGAAAAACTGCAAATTTGGATAGTACTGCCAAAGCTGATCGGCATACGATAGATGCATGAACGGCGTATCGCCATAGCCATCTTTATTTCTATCGAAGCTCTCATACTCATCATAATAATTTTTACTCCACCGATTTAATGCCATTTTATCGCCTGGAGTGTCGTTCGCAACGATATCCATATTGCCTATAAAATCATTATTTTCAAATATACTTGTCCCCTGAGTAGCGTGAAAATATACGCCAACTACGTTGTGTAAAATTTTATTGCCTAAGAAATTTATCGTTGAGCCTGGCTGAAACGGCGAGTTATCGAGCAAAATTCCTCTCGCATTATAGATAAGTGTATTATTTTCGATAGTAAAATTTGAAACATCTTTTAGACCAATACCGATACCAAAAGCGCCGTCACTATCCATAACAAGATTATTTTTTATATTTGAGCCAGCTGAATACATAAAAAACATTCCGACTGCATTGCCGATAAAATCATTGTTTTCGACTAAATTTTGATTCGCATACATAAAGTGAAGCGAGTATCTACCGCGGATCGCTTTATTTTTTAAAAATTTATTGTGACTTGCATACCATGCAACCATATCGCGGCTATCATAAATATAATTGCCTTCTATTAAATTTTCATGGCTATACCAGAGTCTAACAGCATCACCTCTAAAACCAAGACTGGCCCCTTTTTTAGAAGTGATGTTATTTTCAGTGATCTTTGAGCTACTGCACTCTTTAAAATCAACCCCAAAAAGCACGTCACTCAAGTCATTTTGCGTAACCAAGACATTATTTGCTTTATCACAGCCAATGCCAGCATCTAGCTCACCAAGGTCATTTCCGCTACCGCTTATCTTTAAATTTCTAAGTGTAACATTTGAGGCAATAATCTTTACAACTGTGCCTTTACCATTTCCTTTTATGTGAGCATTTTTGCCCTCACCAACGATACTAAGCGGCTTATTTATAGTTATGCTTCCTTCATAGATGCCATCCCCTAGCTTTATAACATCGCCAGGGCTAGCGTTGTTTATTGCATCTTGAAGTATATTTGCAGAGCTAAAAATAGGCAAAAAAGCAAGGGCAAAAATAAAAATTTTACGCATTTAGCTCTTTTTTCTTTGAAAATACTGCGAGTATGCAAAATACGCTCATAGCGATCATAACCCAAAATCCGATACTTGGATAAGAGTGCGTTGTAAATTGTGCGACGCTACCATCACCTAAAACTGTTGGCATAAATGGTTTAATTTTAAATGCGCCCCACTCTTGCATATTGTGTCCATACCAGTAAAGCCATCCTGCAAATGCACTCATAAATAGCACAGGCGCGATAATCGTTGGAACCATAAGAAGTGAGTTAAATTTGCCGTTGTAATACAAAAATGCGAGCATACAAAGCGTTGAAATAAGCAAATAATAAGGTGCTATCGCTCGCTCCAAATTTCCGCCATGCTCCATAGGATACATACCGATGTAGTGATTTATCGTATTCATCTCATGCACGTCACCACTATATCCATCTACATGAAAATATACAGGAATTCCATCAGGAAAGGCTGATTTTGGATAATTTGGAGCTTCAAGAGAGACGTACCAGATAGGAAAAGATGGCGTACCAATCTCTGCTTTTTGTTCGATCATCTTATGAAGATCGCTTGCTACATCTTTTGATAAAAGGTGATTTTTATACTGAAATGAGCTATAAAGATTATAGATACCGTAAGTATAAGATGGTAGTTCATCACCATCAGCTATACGCTCTTTTGCTCCGTGCCAACCAAGAACAGGCAAAGTAAAACAAACAGTCATTAAGACAAGTGCAACAATGGTATAAATTTTATATTTACTCATGATCTCTCCTTTAAATTTTAAAATTTCATCTGCTAAAAATAAAATTTTAAAATTTAAAAAGGGGCAAAACGCCCCTTTAAAAACTACATACCAGCGTTTTCATCTACCCATTTTAGGTATTCGATGATATTTTTGATCTCTTCATCACTCATATGCTGATTTGGCATTCTAAGGTTAAAGTAATCAATCATTGATTTAATGTAGTCGTCACTATAGAACTTAGCAGGATCTTTGATAAATTCTGCTACCCATTTTTCGCCATTTTCATGTCTTAGTAAGACGCCTGTTAGGTCTGGACCTGAGCTTACTTGACCGATAACGTGGCAACCATTACAACCGCCTTTTAGATAAGCCTCTTCACCTTTTGCAGCAGCTGGACTCATCGGAGTTGCGATCTCTTTAGCTAGGTTATTTTTAGCTCTTAAGCCAACGTCAGCTGTTTTTACCATGTATTGCCATACTTGGTACTCCCAAAGGATAGCGCCGTTTACGTCGCCTTTTTTGTAAGCTTCGTCAGCTTTAGCTTTTACCTCTTTGATGTGGCCATATTGATCAAGTGCGTCATCAACCAAAGCTTTTACTTTTGGATATTTCTCATAATGTTTCTCTTTTAGGTATTTAACAACCTCTTGGATAACATCATCAGTTGCCTTATTAGTTGCGATTACTTTGTCGTATTCAGCTTTTAAAGCTTCTGGGCTTAGAGTTTTTAGCTTGTTATTTTTTGCAGATTCATATTTTTTACTTGGATCTTTAACAAGTAAATAACCCATCATCTCTAGGTGAAGTGCTGAGCAAAACTCGGTGCAGTAGTATGGGAAGACACCTTCCATATCAGCTACGAAATTTACTGAAGCGGTTTTGCCAGGCTCTAGTGAAGCGTGAATGTTGTAAAGGTCGATGCCAAAGCCGTGAGTCTCATCTTGAGCGCGCTCTAGGTTTGTTAGGTGAATTGTTACGTTATCACCTTTATTTACCTCGATGTGCTCTGGGTTGATGTGGCTTCTGATCATTGTCGCATAGACGGTTACATTTTTTCCGTTTCTTTCAACTCTTTCTTGACCAGCTAGAGTTGCATATGGGCTAGCCTCGCCTGTTCTTGAGTTTGTGCCCATATTGTAAGTAAGCGCTGGGCTTAGTTTGCTAGCAGCTATTGACACAACATCGTGTGGCTCGCCAAGTGGTATTGGCATATCATAGATTAGATCCATTTTTGCACCAGTGATGTCTATTAGCTGGTGGTTTTGTGGATGAAGTGGGCCAACTGGGCTAAAGCGATCGATTGAAAGTTTATCAAGAGCGATTGCATATTTACCAACTGGTTTTGCTGATTTGCCTTCCATTGTATCAAGGTGGCCGATATTGTAGTGAACATTTATCTTATCAAGCACTTTTAAATTTTTATAGTCCCATTTTACGATTTGACTATCAACGTAAAGTGATGTATAAAGTACGCCATCTTGTGAGTCAAATGATGTATGCAGTGGTCCAAGGCCAAGTTCGACTTGTCCGTGCATTGACTTTTCTCTATCTAAGATAGGAATTCCGTATGGGTCAGTGCCAGCATACTCTTTTTTGTCGATTAGCTCTTTGATCTTTCTAAAGTCATAAACTGATGCGTGAGTATCAAGCTTACCACCAATAATGATATATCTACCATCTGGAGTTACATCACAACCATGTGGGCTCTTTGACTCTGGGATCAAAAATAACGCACCTGCTTTTACAGCAGCGTCTATTGTAACTACCTTGTGGCCATTTATAACTTTGTAGTTTTTCTTGTCTTGAACAAGTTTTTCTAAAATTTTCCAGTTATAAACGTGCAAGAAGTCAGTGTCATTTCTACTTGCACCTGCTTCAAATGGAGGAAGACCTTTTTCGATACCACCAGTATACATCTCAGTATTTATTGAGTTTGTAAAGCCCCAGCCGTAGCTCTCGCCTTTACCAGCATCACTTAGATCTTGCCAATATGGTGGAAGCTCAAGAGAAAATGACTCTTTCTCGTCGATCTTGCCTTTTGGATAATCAAATTTCCAAAATGTTACAGCACCTCTATAAACTGCTTCATAGTCATCTATTGAGTGGTAGTTGTTATCAAGTGGAGCTGCATATTGGCTAGCTTCGATAACATACTCGCTATTTGGAGTGATGAAGCTACCGCCGTGCTCACTCTTCATAATAGGGTTTACAACGATTTGAGTTGTCTCAAAGTCATGCAAATTTATAACTGCGATTCTTGGGTTAGCTTTATCGTTGATAAATAGATAATCACCAACATACTCACCATTTTTCTCACTGAAATTTGGGTGGTGTGTATCGCCCCATGTTATCTCTTTGCCCCTGATGTTGCCTTGTTTCAAAACAGCTTTTGACTCATTGTCATAGCCATATCCTTGCCAAGGCTCTGGCGTGAAAACGCCGATGTATTTATAAATTCTCATCGACGGAACGCCATAAACTAGCACTTGACCGCTTTGCCCGCCAGATGAAAAGACGATGAAATCATCTTTTTTACCGCTAGGCTGATAAGTTTTAGCAGCTGCAAGGACATCTTTTTCGCTTAGCCCACGCTCTTTCATGACTTTTTCAAGGTCACTACTAGCAGCACAAGCAGTCGTTAAAGATAGCCCAAGCAACGCAGCACTTGCGACACAAAATAACTTTTGCATTTACTCTCCTTTTTAAAATGAATTTATCTCTAAACTTTTTATCTCATTGTCTAAATTTACGCCATTTAAGACGCCTTTATCTATAAAAATTCTTTTTATCTCATTGCTAAAAAGAGCCTTTTGTCCTTTTAGCTTAAGATCTTTGTCAAATTTATAGACTACTCCATCCCCACCACCTATAAAAATTTCATCCTCCATACACGCAAGAGCTGAAATTTTAGATTTTAAAACTTGTTTTTTAATTCCACTTTTAAAATCTAAAATTTCTCCATCTCTAAAGCCAAGCAAAATATCATTCCCTTTAAATTTACAGGCGCCAAGCGGAGCAAAACCAACACGCTTTTTCTCTTTTAAATTAAGCTCTTTATCAAGCAAAAATGCTTTGCCATTAAAGCTTGTAAAAAATAGTTCATCATCAATTGGCAAAAGGCTTGAAATTTTATAAACATCTTTATAATTTTTAGTTAAAAGTTTATTTAGATTTTTATCAAAAACGCCTATGCTGACTTCATTTGCCATATCGCAAGCTACGTAAATTTTATTTTTAATTGCCATAATTTGCGAAATTTTACAGCCAACATTTGGCATGGCAAATAAGAAATTTCTCTCATTTGCCACTTCAATAATCTCATTGTTTAAATTTGCGATATAAAAGAATTCTCCATCATTTCCGCACTCTTGATTTTTATAAATCGTCTCTTTTAGATCCAGATTTTTAATCTGCCCATCTTTTATAAAGACGATGCTTTGGTTGCTTTCATTAATAAAGCAGCCTAATTGCTGGGCAAAAGCTGTTATCAAAAACAAACTTATACAAAGCAGAAATCTCATGTTCCAAGACACTTTCATCATAAATTTAATAAGCAAAAAAACTATACATACTTAACTCTTAAAAGCAAATTAGCGATTAATTTATTTTTTTAAGCTTTTAAAGAAAAATATCAATAAATTTTTTTAAATTTTATTATTTACATTATATAGACATTATGATTTAATCAATACTAATATAGTTTTAATAAAATTTATTATCTATTGAATCACTTATTTTTAGTGCTAATTTGTATAATAATTTAAATTTGAATTATTTCTTAAGAAAATTATTTAAATTAAATAATTATATTAAGTAATGAGAAATTTTCTCAGCATTTAAGTAAAAAGCTAAATTTTATGTATTTGATATATTTTTAGCTTAAAGCCATTGGTAATTTAAATTTGTTTAAATAGGCTATAATCCGCCAAAAAAGGAGAGATAATGCTAACGCATTTAGATGAGAAAGATCGTCCAAAAATGGTCGATGTGAGCCCAAAAGATCCTACAAAAAGAGTAGCAACTGCTAGCGGGATCATCAAGATGAGCAAAGAGGCCTTTAGAGCGATAAAAGAAAATACTGGCAAAAAAGGTCCAGTCATTCAAACAGCTGTCGTTGCTGCGATAATGGGTGCAAAAAAGACAAGCGAGCTAATCCCGATGTGCCATCCACTGGCTATTTTAGGTGTGGATTGTGATATCGAAGAGCTATCTGAAATTTGTGCTTTTAAGCTTTATGTGAGCGTAAAAATAGAGGGCAAAACAGGTGTTGAGATGGAGGCATTAACTGGCGTAAGCGTGGGACTTTTGACCATTTATGATATGGTAAAAGCTATAGATAAAAGCATGGAAATAAGTAATATCGTATTAGAGAGTAAAACAGGAGGAAAAAGTGGCGAGTATATGCGATCTAAATAACAAAAAAGCAAAAATTGATTACCCAACGCATTGGGAATACAAAATAATATTTGATGCTGATGTCAATGTAGAAGAAAAGGTAAAAGAGATAGTAAAAGATAGAGAATTTAAGCTAGTTTTTTCAAAATTTAGCAAAGATAAAAAGTACGCTAGCTATGACCTAGCCGTACTAGTTTTGAGCGAAGAAGAGAGGCTAGAGATATTTTCAGCACTAAAACACGAAGCAAAATACGTTTTATAAGGTAAAAGATATGAATAATTTAGAACAAAATTTACATGATTATAAAAGCAGCGATGGCTTATTAATAAGTATAAAAGCTCTTTGCAATAACTTCTTTCAAGATGCTGCAAACAAAGATATAAATGCTTTGCCAGAAATTTTAAAGGCTAAAATGAATGAGCTTTATGACAAAATGAACAAAGAAGATCTTATAAATGCAAAAAATCTAAAAAGTGCCATGGAGGGAATAAATCAAGCCATTGTCGGTGCTGAAGAAAAGGCACTTTACGAGCTACTTGATAAAAAAGATGAGCTAAATCGTGCAATAGAAGCAAAACGTGAAGAGATAAAAAATAGGCTCAAAATTTCATTTGAAGCAGCTGAAGAGGTCGTAAAAGATAGAAATTTTAGTGAAAAAGAGGAAATTTTAGAGCTTTTAAACAATGCGATCATTAGAGAAACAAGGCTTCTTGGTATCTTAAAAGAGAGTGCTCAAATCGCATTTTTAACAACTCTTGAAGGTGCAAAAGATGTCGAGGAAACAGCTGGTGCGATAGCTAAAAATATGACCTATGTTGCGATAATTGGAGGAGAGTTTAGCAAAGAGCGGATACTTGAAATTTCAAAAAATATCATCATAGCAGCGGCAAATTTAGCAGATGAGGGTCATATTTTTGCAAAAGAGCTGATAAGTGGAGCGATAAGTGGCACAAGAGATGGCATTTTAAGAGCCATAGAAAAGCTTAAAGATGAGGCGAAATTTGCTCCAGATGAGCTTAGGCTAAACTCACAACTACTAAACTTAAAAAATATTGATGAAGAATTTATAGCATTGCTTAGGGAACTTGAAAAAGAATTTGAAGGTGTAGCAAGAAATGAAATCGAAAATGTGATAAATAGCGAGCTAGATACAAACCTCGCAAAATTTAAACGCATTAGCGATCAAGCAAGAGAGCAGATCATTTCAAGGATAGAAGAATTAAAGTCAAACGGCATGGTAAAGCTTATGAGCGAGGCAAATAATAAATTTGAAGCCTTAAAGCAAGAGCTAAATGACAAGAGTAAAAAGCTAAAACTAAATTTTGATACAAACGATAAAATCGAAGAGATCAAACAAGAGATCGCCAATCTTGAGAAGAAAGCCAATGAAAAATTTGAAGACATCAAACAAATTGACATCAAATCAGAAGCCAAGAAATTTGGAGATAGGGCTTATCAAGCTGCAAAAGATCTATTAAATGTTATTAAAAAAGATAAAAAAGAGGATTAAATCACCAAGCTTATCTTGAAATTTTTCTTGAAAGATACTCACGCTAAATATTCTTGCCAAGTGTGAAATTTTTTTCACACTTGGCTTTTACTTTTTAAAGCTTTAAAATCATAAAAATAGATAAAGCAAAAATACTCCCAAGATCAAGCGATAGATAACAAAAGGAAGCATCCTAATCCTTGAGATGATCCCCATAAATAGCTTAACGCAGAGATAAGCACTAACAGCACTTATGATGACGCCAAGGGCGATGTCACTCCATGGCAGAGCATTTGGGTCTTTTATGAGCTTGATGCTCTCAAGTCCACCGGCTAGGATGATGACTGGGATCGACATCAAAAATGAGAAATTCGCACTTCCCTTGTGGCTAAAACCTAAAAATAAGGCTGCCGTCATCGTTATACCTGATCTTGAGACGCCAGGGATGAGCGCCACAGCTTGAGCAAGGCCGATAATAAGCGCAAATTTTATGGTCATTTCATATTCGCTTTTATTTGTCGAGCGAAGATCTGCAAAGTAAAGCGCTATGCCAAAGACGATCGTAGTAATAGCGATCACAATGCCGCTTCTTGCGTACTCTTCGATAACGTTGTTAAATAAAAGCCCAAAGATCCCAACTGGAATGGTGGCAAAGCCCACACACCAGACAAGCAAGCTATCGCCCACCATCTTTCTTTGTGCGATCGAGGCAAAAAAGTCACGAAATAGCTTAAAAATCGTATCTTTAAAATAAAAAAGTATCGCACTTAACGTACCAACGTGTACTGCCACATCAAAGGCAAGACCTTGATCTGGCCAGCCAAGTAGCTTTGGCACCAAGATAAGATGAGCCGAGCTAGATATCGGCAAAAATTCGCTTATGCCTTGCACCAAGGCCAAAACAATAACATGAGAAATTTCCATAAAATGCCTTTTTTGATTTTAGATTGCAGTTGGGGATTTTACTCCCCAAGATTAAATTTATATGATTTCGCTAGCGAAATTTGCAAGTTTTTGCGGAGTAAATCCAAAGTGATCAAATAGCTCGTTCGCCTTGCCACTAGCGCCAAAGCTATTCATACCATAAACTGCGTCGGCAAATTTATACCACTCATAGCCAGTTGCAGCTTCAACTGCGATGATGGTTGTATTTTTATCTAAAATTTTAGCCACGTATTCATCTGGCTGCTCGCAAAGTAGGTCAAAACAAGGAGCTGACACGACGTTTGTGCCGATACCTTGCTCAGCTAGAAGTGCGGCTGCTTTTACGCAAAGTGAGACCTCGCTACCGCTTGCTATAAATGTTATCTTTGCATCTTTTGCCGAGCTTAACAGATATGCGCCGTTACTAACCTCGCCAAATTCGCCTTTTGCAAGTGGGTCAAGCCCTTGACGGCTAAGCACAAAGGCACTTGGAGCGTTTAAATTTAGAGCCACTTGCCAGCTAGCTGAGTTTTCGTTGCCATCAGCTGGGCGGAAAGTGTAGAAATTTGGCATCGCTCTAAATGTGCTAAGCTGCTCGATAGGTTGATGTGTCGGACCATCTTCGCCAACGCCGATGCTATCGTGTGTGAAGACAAAAAAGTGTTTTATAGCCATTAGCGCTGCTATCCTCGCACTTGGCTTTAGATAGTCGCTAAAGATGAAAAATGTCGCTGAAAATGGCAAGAAAAGGCCGTATCTTGAGATGCCATTGTTGATAGCTGCCATGGCATGCTCTCTGATGCCGTAGTGGATATTTTTGCCATTTGGGAAGTCGCCCATACCCTTTAGCTCAGTCTTATTTGAAGGAGCTAAGTCAGCACTACCACCGATAAAGCCAGGTAGTTTTTTAGCTATCTCATTTAAAATGACGTGGTTTGTATCTCTTGTGGCTAGCTTTTTGTCGCTAAAGTCTGGAAATTCGATCTTGCTAAAGTCTGGATTAAGAAGTGAGTTTAGTAAATTTTTACCTTCAATGCTTAGTGCCTCAACCTTTTTGTTCCACATCGCTTCTTCTAAATCGCCCTTTTCTACCGCACCTCTAAATCTTAAAAGCACGTCCTCGTCAATGGCAAATTTCTTCTCAGGGTCAAAGCCAGCTGCAGCCTTTGCCTTTTTGATGATCTCTTCGCCAAGTGGTGCGCCGTGGCTGTGGTGACTTCCTTCAAGTTCCATTGCACCACGTGCTATACGTGTGTTTGAGATGATAAGATATGGCGACTCTTTCTCGTTTGCTTGCTCAAGTGCAAATTCGATCTGATCGTAGTCGTGTCCATCGATACGAGCGACCTCCCAGCCCTGTGCCTCAAACCTCGCTTTTACATCCTCACTAAATGCGATCGCTGTGTCGCCCTCGATCGTAATGTTGTTTGAGTCGTAGATGAGCACAAGGTTGTCCAGTCTTAAATTTCCGGCTACCGAACATGCCTCATAGCTTATACCCTCTTCTAGGTCGCCGTCGCCGCAAAGGCAGTAAATTTTATGATCGATTATTTTATTGTCTGGTTCATTTAGAACGTTTGCAGCGTATTTTTCTGCCATGGCTAGGCCGACTGCATTTGCTACGCCTTGACCAAGCGGGCCAGTAGCAACCTCAACGCCTGGAGTGTGAATTTCTGGGTGACCTGGAGTATTTGAGCCAAGTTGGCGAAAATTTTTAAGCTCATCTAGGCTTAGATCGTAGCCGCTTAGGTGCAAAAAACTATAGACCAAACTTGACGCGTGACCGCCGCTAAAAACTAGCCTATCTCTATTTAACCATTTTGGATTTTTTGGATTGTGTTTTAAAAAGTTGCTTAAAACCACCATGATATCAGCTAGGCCCATAGGAGCACCTGGGTGTCCGCTGTTAGCGTTTTGCACCATATCAGCGCACAAAAATCTTATAGTATCGGCTTGTTTTTTTAGCATATGATCTCCTTTTATTGCGCCAGATTATACAAAAAAGTGATTAAAACTTGCCTTGCATTTTTGTCCAAAATGTCTAAAAAGTGATATAAATTTTGTAAATTTTTAGTAGTAAAAAAGCTAGAAATTTCTAGCTTTTATCTAAGGTGTTTATCCGTAAGCTCTAAGATCATCTTAGCTATACTGGTATCTATCTGATTTAGTGCCTCTTCTATCTCGCAAATAAGCTCATCTTTTTTCTTTTTAGCGCCCTCAAGGCCAAGTAAATTTGTAAATGAGTTTTTAGCTAAGTCGTTATGCACAGGCTTTCCAGCGACCACTTCGTCGCTTGTAAGATCGATGATGTCGTCTTGTATCTGAAAAGCGAGCCCAAGTTTTAAGCCGATATCATAAATTTTCTCACACTCTATTTCGCTTAAATTTACTATCACAGCACCCATTTTTAGGCTAGCGGCGATCAGCTTTGCGGTTTTGTGGATGTGTAAAAATACTAGCTCATCAAGGTTTAGCATCTTGCCAGAGAGTCCAAATTTAGCCTTTACCCTTTTGATGTCCTCTTTGTTTGTATTTTCAAAAAAACAATCAAGCGCCTGACCTAGCACCATGCCACTAACGCCAGCATTTTCGCTTAAAATTTCTACGCATTTTATACGCGTCTCAGCTGGTAAATCAGCACGTGAAATTTCATAAAAAGCGTGCGTATTTAGCGCATCTCCTGCAAGTATCGCAGTCGTCTCGTCGTAGGTTACGTGAAGTGTTGGCGTGCCGCGTCTTAGGCTTGCGTCGTCCATTGAAGGCAAGTCATCATGAATGAGCGAATAAGTGTGCATCATCTCAAGGCCCAAAGCCACTCTCATCGCCTTTTGCGTGAGGCTTTTATCGACGTTTTCGACCACACCAAGAAGCAAAAGCGCCCTAAAGTGCTTGCCTCCAGCCTTTAGCATCACCCCAAGCGCCTCCTCGTAGTAAGGATGAAAGCTAGGCGCCTTTGGCAAATTTGCATTTAGAAATTTTACGAAGTCCTCAAGTAGGCTCATTTTGGCACTCTTGCAAAGAACTGAAAGTCGTTTCTAGTAAATAAAAGTACGAAATTTTGCAGGTCGCTTATCTTTTCTAAAAGCTCCTCGCGGCTATTCACACTCTCTTTGTTGTAGCCTAAAATTTTATCGCCGGTCTTGATACCAAAGATGTCGGCATTTGACTTTGGCTCGACCTTAGTAACGACTAAATTTTTATCAACCGTGATACCATAATCCACCAAAACTTTATCATCTAACAAGCTCTCAGGCGACTTTGGCATGACATTTAAATTTGGCAGATCAAGGCTTGAAGGGGCGTCAATGTCGAGGCTTTGGTTAAATTTCACATCCCCGCTTACTGGCACTTGAAAGAGTAGCTCTTGCCTATCACGCTTCACGATGATGTCCAGTTTTGCACCCTTTGGAGCAAAAAGTACCATCTCATTTAGCTCTCTTAAACTCTTTGGTTTTATGCCATTTATCGTAACAAGCTCATCATCTACCATCATCATCTTGCCGCGGCCCAGTGGATCAACAAGACCCACAAAAAATTTATCCTCTTTTTGCAAGAATTTCACGCCGATATCGCCGTAATATACGTCATCGTAAGATACAAAGTGCTTTAAATAGCGGTTTGGTATAAATTTATCAGCTCCAACAGCTATGCCTATCATCTTACAACAAGGCGTGTTTATCTCGCCAGTCGCGTTATACTCGAAGCTTAGCGTGTCAAAGTCGCCTAAATTTTGCCCCAAAGACTTGATGTGACCCATGACGGTGTTGTTAGAGTCGTTTAAGATGCCAACCCAAGTGCTCTTTTTGATGCGCTCCTCGTTGGTCTCATCAGCCATCACAACAGGGCTTAACTCCTTGCTAGAGCGCACTAAGAAAAGCTGCAAATACGGGTCAAATTTGACATATTCTCCAAGCGGGGCTCCGTCACTTTTTGGCACTGCGATCAAATTTTTAGTGATAGCCACGCCAAAGTGTTTATTTACTGAGACGATTGAGTTTTTGTTCTTTTCAAAGCAGGCGTTAAAGTCCTCTTGCGTAGGCCTAGGATCGGCGTTTAGGCAAAGTGCTGTTAGCAAAAATGCAAGGGCAAATTTATATTTTAGTCTCATTTTATCCCCATCGAAGCAAGGCCGCCAAGCATCCTTGAAGCAGTGTTTTTCTTATCAGCCTCAACTGACTTTAGCACGTCATTTACGGCGCTTATTAGTAAAATTTGCATACTCTCTTTATCTTCAAGCAAGCTATCATCTATGCTGATATCAAGTATCTCGCCGCTTCCGTTTGCTCTCACGCTTACAAGTCCGCCACCACTTTTTGCTCCAAATTCTTTATTTTTGCTCTCTTCTTCTATCTGCTTGGCCTGTCTTTGCACATCCTCAAGCATCTGCCCCATCTTTGAAAAGTCAAATCCCTCAAACATCGCCTACTCCTTTATGATCTCGTTTTTGTTATTTACATGTACGATGGTTGGTTTAAATTTCTTAGCCTTCTTAAATTTCATACTAGCGTATGCCACGATGATGACCACGTCTCCCACGCAAACCTTTCTAGCAGCTGCGCCGTTTAGGCAAATTTCGCCTTTTTTGCCTTTTATCACGTAGGTGGCAAATCTCTCGCCGTTGTTTACGTCTAAAATTTCTACCTTTTGATTTTCTATCAAATTTGCGGCCTTTATAAGCTCCTCGCCGATGCTGATCGAGCCAACGTAGTTTAAATTTGCGTCTGTTACGACAGCTCTGTGGATCTTACTAGCTAAAATTTCTATATTCATTTTTACCTCTTTAAAAGTTCAATTACCACTTCTTTATCACTAAATGGATGTTTGACGCCCTTTATCTCTTGATATGGCTCGTCGCCTTTGCCAAGTATGACAAGCGCCCAGCCGGGTTCTAGCTTGCTGATAGCCAGTGCGATCGCCTCTTTGCGGTTGGCGTTTCGTATCAAATTTTCATTTTGGCTCATGCCAGCGCAAATTTCATCTATTATGCTCTCTGACTCTTCGCTTCTTGGATTGTCACTTGTAACGATGCAAATTCTTGCGTATTTTTGGGCGATCGCTCCCATTTTTGGGCGCTTTGTCCTATCCCTGTCACCGCCTGCGCCAAAGACCGCGATCAAATTTAGATGCCTAAGTGAGTTTAGTACCTTTTCGATGCCATCAGGCGTATGAGCAAAATCCACAATGACTAGCGGATCAGCGCTAACGACCTCCATCCTGCCGCTAACCCCTTTAAATTTACTTATCGCCTTTGAAAGTGCGACTGTATCTGGTCGCTCTAGCAAGCAAACGGCGCCAAGAGCGGCGATTAGGTTATAAAGATTAAACTCGCCTTGAAGGCTTGAGTCTATCTCCACATCGCCATTTGGCGTCTTGATAACTGCGTCTATGCCGTCCTTTAGCCCATAAACTATCGGCGCAAAGCTAGCTGGCTTTTTGATCGCGTACGTGTAGGCGTTTTTTGGGTTAAATTTAACTCCGCCATCGTCAATGTTTATGAGCTTCACGCTCTCATCGTCAAAAAAGCTTGATTTTACTCTAGCATACTCCTCCATGCTCTTGTGGTAGTCGAGATGGTCTTGAGTCAAATTTGTAAAAATTTTTAGAGCAAATTTCAAGCTCTCTATACGCTTTTGAGCTATCGCGTGTGAGCTAACCTCCATCACGAAGTACTCGCAGCCTTGCTCGCTAGCTGCTTTGAGGTAAGAAAGCGTCTTTAAAATGGCACTCGTCGTAAGCGCCTTGTCATCTATCTGCTTGCCCTCTACAAATGCCCCTCTTGTGCCACTTAAGCCGCATTTTTTGCCTAAGTTTCGCAAAGTCTCATAGATAGCCGCAGCCGTTGTGGTCTTGCCATTTGTGCCAGTGATGCCAACTATCTTTAAGCTTTCATCGATTTTTAAAAGCTTCTTGCACTCTTCAAGGCTGATTATCTTTGCACCATTTTTTACCGCTGCCTCCGCAAATTTTGCGTTTGCAGCAGTTTGCACGAAAAATGAGCCATTTTCACACTCGTTTGAGTCATCTGTTATGAAGCTATTTTCTACTGATATTTTCATTGTTTTGTCTTTTTTGTATCTCTCTAAAAAGCTGATCTATGCGCTCATCACCGCCAAACATCACCGCCGCACTCTCAAGATAGTTTATACTCATTTCGATGAAGTCATTTTTTATCAAATTTCCCAAAAATTCTAAAAAATCATCTTTGTTTGAGATCATTACCTTGGTTGAGAACATGATATTTTCAAAGACCTTTTTGAAGCTGCCGTCCTTATAAACAGCCCTTTTAAAGTCCTCGTAGCTTATCGCGTCTTGCTCTTCAAAGTACTCGCTCTCCTCGTCTCTAGACTCTAAAATTTTTAAAATTTCCTCCACGCCCTCGTCGTCCTCGCCAGCTCTTACCTTAGCCATGTAGTAGTCAAACAAGAGCTTTGCTTCCTCTGCATTTTTCTCGCCAAGGGAGCAAATTTGTATCAAAAATAGTAAATTCTTATCCTGTGTCTTTTCGTAAGCTAGAGAGAAGTAAAAGATCGCTTCTTTAAATTTTGAGCGTTTAAAGTGTTTAATGCCTATTTTTTTATAATCTATCAATGTCAAATTCCTCGCCGATCGGGATATTTACGACCTCAAGCTCTGGGTGAATATCCATACGAAGTTGTCTTTCGAGTCCATATTTTAGTGTAGTTGTGCTAGCTGCACATCCATGACAATGTCCTGTGAGTCTTACGTAAATTTTGCCGTTTTTTATGCCAAGTAGCTCCATGCCACCGCCATCATTTTCAAGCATTGGTAATACCTTTTGCAAACTCGCACTGACTGGTTTTAAAAGTTCTTCATCGCTAAATGGGATCATATTTTTTCCTATTAAATTTTTGGGCTATTATAGCAAAATAAAAATGCAAAAAATAATGGCTATATTTTTGCTTAGCGCTAATTTTGCTTTATAATTTAAACCTTTTTGACACACCTAGTCAGTTTTGATTATTAAATGCGTGAGCTAAAATTTAGTAAATTTTTGATTATAAGTTTTAGGATAAAAGGGCAAATTTACCCTTTTTGTTTAATCTATTAGAAGTGATTTTATATCTACTTTTTGCTCGATCATCTTGCTCTCAAGCATAAATTCTTGCGTAGCTTCAAGTGCTTTTATGTCATCAGCAGTGATCTTTGGACTAAAGTCATACTGCGGATACATACTCTTTACCGCCTCTATGCTAAGACCGGTCTCTTCAGCTGTAAATTTTAATGCCTCTTCCTCATTTGCTTTCATAAAAGCCAAAATTTCATCTTGAGCCTTTTTAAATTTCTCAACTACGTCTTTATGCTTTTTGTAAAATTCTCCGCTTGTGGCAGTGACGATGACTGGAGTGATGACACCCTTGCCTGTTGTTACGACACTAAGTCCTGATTTTTTAGCATTATAAGCAGCTGGTCCAGCAAGAAGCGCTGCATCGACGCTGCCGTTTTCTACCGCGGCTTGCGCAGCTGGGATACCCATAGAGATGAACTCTACGTCGTTTATGCTAAGCCCGCCAAGCGCTAGGTATCTAACCAAAAGCTCGTTTAAGATAGTGCCTTTTGGACCTGCTACTTTTTTACCTTTTAGATCTTTTGGCGACTTTATGTTTTGGTCCTTAGAAAATATCACAAATGCCTCTGGCGCCCTTGAATAGGCGCTTATGATCTTTATGTCAGCCTTATTTGCAGCTGCAAGTATGACCGAAGTGCCGCCCACACAGTTTAGAAACTGGAGCGAATTTGAAGCGAGCGCTTGCGTTTGTTTCGCACCTGAGGTGATCTCGGAGTACTCGACCGGCACGCCAAAAGACTTCGCATAAAAGCCTTTAAATTTATCGACGATCGATGGGACGTTTAGCGGCGATTTGACGTAGGTCATGCCGATCTTATCTAAGCCTTCGCTTGCGTTTGCGACTAGACAAAACAAAGAGGCCGCACACAAAACCTTGAAAAACTTTCTCATATTTGCTCCTTTAAAAATTTTATAAATTATATAATTTTTTGCTTCATTTTAGTTTTAGTTATCATTTTTTATTCTAAATTTCACTCAAAATTTTGCGTTTTACGGCTATTAGCTCCTCACTTAGCAGATCTCTTGGCTTTGCTAAATTTGATAGGTCGTAGTTTGATTTTATCCCGCCCTTTTCAAGCAAGATGATCTCATCAGCCAAAAATAGCGCCTCATCGATGTTGTGAGTGACGAAAAGGATGGTTTTGCCGGCTTGTATTTTTAAAATTTCAGCCTGCATGCTAGCCCTCGTAAATGCATCAAGCGCGGCAAACGGCTCGTCCATGAGGATCAAATTTGCCTCGTACGCAAGCACTCTAGCAAGCGAAACGCGCGAGCTCATACCGCCAGATAACTGCGAAACAGTGGCAAATTTAAAGTCGCTAAGTCCTATCATAGATATCAGACTATCGATCTTTGTAGCCTCTATCTCATGCTTTTTAAGCGCAAATACGATGTTTTCATAGACGTTTAGAAACGGCATAAGGCGGGCTTCTTGAAAGACGAAGCCGATCTTTGCTTGCTCTTTAAATTTTATCTCGCCAAGGCTTACGCTCTCAAGACTGGCGATGAGGCGTAAAAGCGTAGTTTTGCCGCATCCGCTTCTGCCGAGTATGACGGTGATCTTATCTTTTTTTATGCTTAAATTTAGTTCTCTCAAAACGTCAATACGCTTCTCGCCGATATAAAAATGCTTGGATAAATTTGAAATTTCTATCATTTATCGCCTCGCAAAAGGCTAAATTTCGCTATCAAAAGCAAAAAGAGCCTATCTATGAGCACGCCGCAAATGCCGATCGTAAAAATGCCCACAAATATCCTATCCGCGCGTGAAAGCTCCTCAGCGTCAAGTATGAGGTAGCCCAGCCCGCTTGACGCCGCTATCATCTCCGCTCCGATGATCGCACGCATGGCGTAGCCAAAGCCTATTCGCATGCCGACGAAGATATCTTTTAGCGCACTTTTTATGATGATCTTGTAAAAAATCTCAAATTTACTAAAGCCAAAAATTTTACCAACCTCGATAAGCTTTATATCACAGCTCGTTAGCCCCTTTTGGATGCTTAGAAACATCGGAAAAAACGAGGCTAGGATGATAATGATGATCTTTGGCGTCTCGTTTATACCAAACCAAAGCACCAAAATGGCGATCAAACTAAGCGGCGGGATATTTCTAAAAAACTCCAGTATCCACTCGTAATAAACGCTGATCTTTGGCAAAAGCGCCGCTATACCGCCAAGCACGAGCGCTAGGGCAAACGAGAGTGCGTAGCCTGCAAATATACGTTTAAAGCTGATGATAGTATGCGTGGCGAGCTCGCCGCTTAGGCTCATGCCATACATCGTCTTTAGCGTAGCTAGCGGACTTGGCAAGATATATGGAGTAAAAATTTCTAGCTCGCAAACGACCTGCCAGATGGCAAAGATCGCTAGGATCAAAATGCTCTTTTTAAAAATTTCTCTCACAACCCATCTCCGTTGTGACAGCCGTTTTCGCAGTATAAAAGCTCGATGATCTGGTAGTTTTTAAGCTCGCTAAATTTATATGAAAGGGCGTTTTGTATCTTCTCTTTACTACCAAGACTTAGGGTTTTTACGCCCAAATTTGTAAAAAAGCCAGGCGGTATCGGACTTTGCTCGATACTACGCATCTTTAAATTTATAGCGTTTTGCTCCCTAAAGCTTTTCCACGTCAAAAATGTGGTTCGCGCTAAATTTAGCTCCCTACCAAGCTCTGCAAGATCCTCACAGGGCGTCGTCACGTAAAGCCACTCGTCCTCTTTTAGCTTTGAACTAAGCTCAAGCGCGCTCTCTATCAAAATGGGGTTTAAGCTTGAAATATTGTTTGAAAATTCTTTGAAATTTGATCTTATAAAATTTACAGCTCTTGGACAGCGACTGTCTAAAACCATGCCTTTAGAGCATAAATTTTTATATGAATTTTTGACATCACGAACATGATCTTTTTCGCACTCTACTATGTTAAAGCCCTTGTTTTGCAAGAGCTCTTTTAACGCAGAGAAGTCATACATATTTTTTACAACAGGATTTAGCCAAAGTAGCTTTCTCACGAGTTCTCCGTAATTTTAATAATAGAAATCAAGATTCTATCATTTAAAAATTTAAACCAAGTAAAAAGAGCCGCTTATGACTAAAATCATAAAGATAAGCGGTACAAAAAAACTAAATTTAGCCTACACTTTTATATCTAACTTCTGTTTTTGCTCCACTTTTTCCATTAGCTTTAGTATATCAACTCCGTTTTTCTCAAGCTGCATTAGCTCCTTAAGATAGGCAAATTTTTCATCTTTGTTGATGTCGTAAGTAGCTAGCTTCTCGCTTCGTCCGATCACTGAAGCATAGACTTTGTTGCCATCAAGTTTATCCGTATTTTGTACATTATAAAGCGAGAGCACGCCCTCTACCACCTCTTTAAAATCCGCCCCGCTCTTCATGCCAGCTTTCATAAGCGTAAGAAATCTCTGTCTACTCTCTTCGTCAGTGAAATTTATATTTTGTAGCGTCTGGTACTCAATTGGTGGCTTATTAGTGCTTGTTAGCATAGAGATAGCCTTTTTGCCTATTGTAATGCTCTCCACGCCGACTCTTTCGCCAAGATACTGCCTAAGCGCATAATCAATCCACTTATCTTTAAACTCATCTATGCTTAGGTCTTTATCAAGTATCTCAAACCCTTCCACGTGGCTCTTATGGCCAAGTCCAAGAAGTGTGTTGCCATCAAGTTTTGACGTGTACTCTTTTGCAAAGAGATCGACATCTGTTGGATAATATCCTATGATCTCTTCGTGAGCTCTGCCAAAGCCAAGTGCTTTGGTCTGGTTGATAAAATTTTTGAGATCATTTATCTCATCTTGGCTGACTTGTTTGTCATATCCCATGAGCTTGCCCCAGATGCTTATCTTGCCATTAGCAGCTATGCCTGATAGCGAGAAATTGCTAGCAAATGTTAGATTTTCGCTATTTTTTTGAAATTTTATCGTATTTGTTTCATTTAAATTTATTGGCTCACCTCTAGTATCAGTATGACTTTTTCGTTCATCAACCAAACTGCTAGATAAATCATTTAAAGAATTTTTGTCTATATTTAGTTTAGAGTTATTGGTGTCAAGCTCTTGTGCTCTACTACTTTGCAAGCCAACATAAAAATTTGTGCCAACTCCATTTATGCCACCTATCATCTCAAATCCTTTGAAATTTATAAGATATTTGAAAGAATATCGTCTTTATAAAATAAAATTTTAGCATAGAGTTCAAAGATAAAAATTTAAAATGTATGATTTTAGATTAAAGGATTTACAACTTTTAACTATTAAATTTATGATTTTTTGGTTAATAAAATTTGATAAATAATTAAAGAAATTTATACTTTAGAAAGCTTTTGAAAGAAGGATTTTATTTTAAAGGTAAGAGAATTTTATATTCAAGAAATTAAAAAAAGAGAGCCGAAGCTCTCTAATAATTATTCAGCTACTAGCTCTATATAAGCCATCTCTGCTGCGTCGCCTCTGCGAACACGAGTCTTAATGATTCTTGTATAGCCGCCATTGCGCTCTTTAAATTTTGGAGCTACTTCAGTAACTAATTTATTTGTTGTTTCTTTATCTTGTAAAGAAGCAAATACTGCTCTGTGAGCGTTAGAGTCACCTTTTCTGGCTCTTGTAATTAGCTTCTCAACATAGCTTCTAAGCTCTTTTGCTTTTGGTAAAGTCGTCTCTATCTTTTCGCTTTTGATGATAGCTATCGCCAAATTTTTAAGCAATGCAGATCTATGAGATGACGTTCTACCAAGTTTGCGATATCCGTGTTTATGTCTCATCTATTGTCCTTTTATTCTTTTACACTCATTTGTGCTTTAAGCTCGGTTATTTTCTTTCTTAGCTGCTCTTTGCCATCTTTTAACACATCGGCACCAACTGGATAGCCTATCTCTTCCATAACCGCTTTAATCTCTTCAAGAGATTTTTTACCTAAATTTTTAAGCTCTTTAAGCTCATTTTCGTCCATTAATGCAAGCTCGCCGATAAATCTAATATCAGCTTTGTCAAGGCAGTTAAAACTTCTAGCACTTAAATTTAGATCTTCTACGCTAGAAAGTAACTTTGAAAACTCGCCACCTGCAGTTGAGCTAGCAACTGGAGTACTAACATCAATATCTAAAATTCCTTTAAATACTGACATTTGTTGATACATAGCTTCTAAACAATTTTTAAAAGCCTCTATCGGACTAACTTGACCATCAGTTGTTATAGTAAATACGATCTTTTCATAGTCTGGATCATCCTCAACCAAGACATTTTGTATATCATAAACTGCTTTTTTAACAGGTGTAAAGAAAGCATCAAGTGCGATATAGTCGTCTTCAATCTCTTCTCTGATCTCTTCACTAGGAACATATCCGATACCTTTTTGAATGATAACTGAAAAATTTAACTCAGCATCTTCGTTTATTGTAGCAAGGTATGCGTCTGGGTTAACGATCTCAACTAGATCATTATTTAGATCAGCCCCAGTTATCTCTTTTGGTCCTTTAAAGCTATACTCTATAACTTCGCGCTCACTGGTGCTTTTTAATTTAAATCTGATCTTTTTCAAATTTATAATAAAAAAAGCTACGTCCTCTAGCATACCTCGCATACTATCAAATTCGTGACTAACTCCTTTTATCTTTACACCAATAGGAGCAAAACCTACTGTACTTGTGTAAAGAAGACGACGCAATGGGTGAGCCAAGGTAACAGCATAGCCCGCCTCAAAAGGATATGCTGTAATGTTAGCAACATTTTCACTAACACTTTTAACTTCAATTTCAGTTGGCATATAAGCTGATGTAGTAATCTTTCTCATCTTTATACCCTCTATTATTTTGAATAAAGCTCTACTATAAATCTTTCCTCAACAGGAATGATAACCTCTTCTCTTTCTGGATTTCTAGTGAAAATTCCAAATTTTTTCTCTTTTTCAACATCTACCCAAGCAACAATACCAGTTTGTGCTGTAAGATCTATCGCACGAACAATTTGTGGATTGTTTTTAGATTTTTCGACAATCTCTACTTTTGCGCCAGGTTCAACTCTGTAAGATGGTATATCTACTCTTTTGCCATTTACTAAAATATGTCCATGAGTTACTAGCTGACGAGCAAAACGACGAGTTGTTGCAAAGCCCATTCTATAAACAACATTATCTAATCTTTGCTCTAGTAGTTGAACCAAAAGGGCACCAGTGTTGCCCTCGCGGCGTGCTGCTTCTTGAAATAATCTTCTAAATTGCTTCTCTGAAACACCATACATGAATTTAGCTTTTTGTTTCTCGCGAAGTTGTAAGCCATATTCGCTTATTTTTGCTCTTCTTTGTCCATGTTGTCCTGGCGCATAAGGTCTTTTTTCAAAAGCACTTTTACCAGCAAGTCTTCTTTCGCCTTTTAACGCAAGAGACACACCAAGACGTCTTTCTAATTTTTCAACAGGTCCTGTATATCTAGCCATAATAATTTCTCCTATTTTTCTCTAATTATACGCGGCGGCGTTTTGGCGGTCTACAACCATTGTGTGGTAAAGGCGTAATGTCTTTAAAGAAAGATACTTTAATTCCTTCAACAGTTCCTACACTTTTAACAGCCGTTTCACGTCCGCTACCTGGACCTTGAACCTTAATACCAACTTCTTTTATACCATGCTCTTTTGCTTTATTTAGAGCATCTTCAACTGCCTGCTGAGCTGCATAAGGAGTTGATTTTTTACTACCTTTAAAGCCTAAGCCACCTGCACTACTCCATGCAATAGCATTTCCCATTTCATCAGTTACAGTTACCATAGTATTATTAAATGTTGCACTGATATAAACGATACCTTTGGCTATGCTTTTTCTAACTACTTTTTTCTTAACAATTTTTCTTTTCGCCATTTATTATCCTTTAACCCTTGCCTTACTTAGTAGCTGCACCGACAGTTTTACGTCTGCCTTTTCTGGTTCTAGCATTAGTTTTAGTCTTTTGACCACGAACAGGAAGACCTTTTCTGTGGCGAAGACCTCTATAACTTCCAAGATCCATAAGAGCTTTGATATCCATAGCAACTTGTTTTCTCAAATCACCCTCAACGATATGATGCTCTTGAATTTCTTTACGGATAGCTGCTGCTTCGTCTTCGCTAAGCTCATAAACTCTCTTGTCGTAAGAAATTCCAGCTGCGTCAAGAATTTGACGAGATTTATAAAGACCTATACCATAAATATAAGTCAAACCATACTCGATTCTCTTTTTGTTTGGTAAATCTACACCTGCAATACGTGCCATGCCTTATCCTTGTCTTTGTTTATGTTTTGGATTTTCGCAGATAACACGAATTATACCACTACGTTTGACAATTTTACATTTGTCACACATCTTCTTTACAGAAGGACGAACTTTCATTTTAGTCTCCTAAAAATTTATTCCACTTTTTTAGGGGCTGCATCAGGTCTAAAGAAAGAATTTAGACCAACTATTTTCAAAATAAGTGGGGAACTTTGAAAATAATTCTTCATACAGCTTTTCGCAAAGCTTGGATTTTATCCAAAACCAGCTTTAAATTTACTTAGCATATTTGCCAAGAGGCTAAATTTACTTATATCTATAAGTGATCCTGCCCTTATCTAGGCTATATGGCGTAAGTTCTACTTTTACGCGGTCGCCAGGCATTATCTTTATATAATGCATTCTCATTTTTCCGGCGATATGACATAAAATTATATGTTTGTTGTCAAGCTCAACTTTAAAAGTTGCATTTGGCAGTGCTTCAACAACGTTTCCATCAATTTCAATGACATCGTCTTTTGCCACAAACTCTCCTTTCCTTAAATTTTTACTATAAATTTTTATGCTTGGCTTAAAATTTCAGCTTTACCATTAACTATCGCCATGCAATGCTCATAATGGCTAGTTCTCAAACCATCTTTTGAAGTTACTCTCCAGTTATCGCTTCCCAAAACTGGAGTGCCATCTTTTTGACAGATCATCGGCTCTATACAAAATACCATTCCCTCTTTTATCTTTGGTCCGGCTTTTGGATTATGCCCCTCAAGATAGTTTGGAATTTCTGGCTCTTCGTGTGGCCTTTTGCCTATGCCGTGACCACAATACCCACGCAAAGGCACATAGCCTCTACCTAGTATAAATTTCTCAAGCTCGTAGCAAATTTCTTTAAAATGCATACCAGCTCTTATGAAATCTATCGCAAAATATAGTGCATCTTTTGAGCAAGCGATCAAAGCCTCATCTTCTTTTGAAATTTTACCGACCCCAAAAGTCCTAGCCGAATCACCAAAATAACCATCTAAATTTGAGCCGATATCAACGCTAACGATATCACCCTCTTTTAGTTTGTATTCATTTGGGATTCCGTGGATCACCACTTCATTGACGCTTATGCAAGCCGCATTTGGAAAGCCATAAAGACCTTTAAAAGCAGGTTTTGCCCCAGCAGCCCTTATCATATCTTCACAAATCTTATCTATCTCAAGAAGTGAAATTCCAGGTTTTATGATCGTAGAAACGTGATCAAGAGTTCGAGCGACGATCTTGTTCGCCGCTCTCATTTTCTCTATCTCAGCTGGTCTTTTAAGCGTGATAGCCATTTTATAGACCTACTGCGCTTAGAGTTTGGTATTTGTTTGTGTAAGACTGAGCTTCTATACGCCTCATCGTATCAAGTGCTACTGAAACCACGATAAGTACTGACGTGCCACCAAAATAAAATGGAACACCCATAGTCTTTACAAGGACCCAAGGCAGTGTTGAAATGATACCCAAGTATAAAGCACCACCTAAAGTTAGCCTTCCAGCTACTTCATTTAGATAACTAGCCGTACTCTCACCTGGTCTAACGCCTGGGATAAATCCGCCTTGTTTCTTTAAATTTTCGCTTATATCTTTTGTGTTAAACACGATCGATGCGTAGAAAAACGCAAAGAAGATGATAAACAAAAATGTTAAAAAGTTAAACATATAGCCATTTGGACTTAAAAAGTCGTTGATAGCTTGGATGATCGGATTTGTACTAGCTTGTAAAATAGTACTAGGAAACATCAAAATCGCACTAGCAAATATCGGTGGGATAACGCCACTTAAATTTACTTTGATCGGTATATAGTTCATTATACGTTTGTTTTGATTTTCCATTATCACTTTTCTTGAGTAAGAAATAGGGATACGCCTTTCACCCATCTCAACAAATATAATAGCACCAATGGTAGCTAAAATAATCGCTAAAATAGCGATGACTGTTAGGAAATTCATCTCAGAAGTATTTACTAAATTTATAGTTCCGCCGATCGCACTAGGTATGCCAGAAACGATACCAGCAAAGATGATAAGACTTATACCATTGCCTATGCCTCGCTGTGTGATCTGCTCACCTATCCACATAAGTAGCATAGTTCCAGTTAGCATAGATACAGCAGAGATTGCGATAAATAAATTTATATCTATCATGATAGCTTGTTCGCCACCGCGTCCGCTTAAGCTTTGAAGTCCGATAGAAACACCGATTGATTGTACAAGAGTGATGACAATGGTTGCATAGCGTATAATTTGCATATATTTTTGCATACCGTCACGCTCTTTTTTCATCTGACCTAATTTCGGAAATGTTGCTGCTAAAAGCTCCATAATGATCGAAGCTGTAATGTAAGGCATGATACCTAAAGAGATAATACTTAAACGCTCAGCAGCTTTACCACTAAACATATTAAACAGACCCAAGGCATTACTATTGTTTGAATTGAAGAATTCTTTAATTACGTCGACATTAACACCAGGAACTGGCACATAAGCCAGTATCCTGTATGCGAACAAAAATGCCAACGTGATTAAAATCTTGTTGGTCAGTGTTTTATCCATTATTTTGTTCCGCTAACGCTAACGTTCTCGTCTTTGATCTTTGAAGCAAGAGCTTTTGCGCTTGCACCGATTAGTTTTATCTTAGTAACGCTCTTTGAAATTTTATGAACGCTAGCTATTGTTGCGATTGAAATTTCCGCAAGCTCTTTTATAGCTGCGATCTTTTCAACATTGATAACATAAGGTTTTTCAAATTTAGAAGTAAAACCTACTTTTGGAAGACGTCTTTGAAGTGGTTGCTGTCCGCCCTCAAAACCTCTTTTCTCATTGTAGCCTTTTCTTGCTCTTTGACCTTTGTTACCTTTGCCAGCAGTTTTGCCATTACCGCTACCTTGACCACGGCCTATTCTTTTAGTTGCATGAGTTGAACCTGCAGCAGGTGTTAATTTTTCTAATGCCATCTTAACTCCTTTCTCTTAGCTTTTTAGCAAACTAAGTGCTTTTATAGTAGCACGAACGACATTTGCTGAGTTGTTTGAGCCAAGTGATTTAGTAAGGATATCCTTAATACCTGCAAGCTCGATAATAGGGCGTGCACTACCACCAGCGATAACACCAGTACCCTCGCTAGCTGGGCGAAGTAGCATTCTACTTGCGTTATATTTTACCTCTACGTCATGAGGAATAGTTGTGCCTTTGATCTTAACGTGGATAATATTTTTAAATGCGTCGTCAATTGCTTTTCTCATCGCATCTGGTACCTCTTTAGCTTTACCATAGCCAAAGCCAACTAGACCATTTCTATTACCAACAACAACTAAAGCTGTAAATCTAAATCTACGACCACCTTTAACAACCTTTGTAACCCGACCGATATCGACGATTACTTCTTCAAATTCTTCTCTATTATATTTTTCCATCGATTTTCCTTTGGGTTATAGCTTGATGCCATTTTCTCTTAAAGCTTCAGCAAATGCTGCGATAACGCCATGGTATAAATAACCATTCCTATCAAAAACTGCAACATCTATATTCTTAGCTTTTAAAGCCTTAGCAAATTCTTTAGCTAAAGTGACCGCACCTTCTTTATTTGCTTTTATGCCTAATTTTCTACCATCAACCGCAGCTAGTGTAGTAGCTGTAATGTCGTCAATCGCTTGAACATAGATAGTTCTATTTGATTTGAAAATAGAAACTCTTGGGCAAGTTGCAACACCAGAAATTTTACCTCTGATTCTTCTTTTTCTCTTAATTCTAAGAGCGATTTTTCTTTTTAGTACTTTTGCTGTCATTTACCGCCCCTTACTTCTTAGATGTCTTGCCCGCTTTGCGGATGATACGTTCTTCTATGTATTTAACGCCCTTGCCTTTGTATGGCTCAGGTGGTCTAAATCCTCTAACTTGAGCAGCCACTTGGCCTACTACTTGTTTGTCGTCACCTTTAATAGTAATAACGTTTTTCTCAACGCTAGCTTCAACGCCTGCTGGTAGCTCATAGTTGATAAGGTGTGAAAAACCAAGAGAAAGCTCTAAAATTTTACCTTTTGCAGCTGCTTTGTAACCAACGCCGTTGATCTCAAGCTGGCGAGTGAAGCCTGCTGTGATACCAGTTACGATGTTGTTAGCAAGCGCTCTATATGTTCCCCAGTAAGCTCTGCTTTGGCGATCTTCGCCTTTTGGAGCAAAAACTATATGACCATTTTCTATCTTGACATCAACATGACCTTTTGTGTCAAGCTCTTTTATATGATTGCCCTTTTTAAATTTTAGGACATTATTTTCAACACTAACGTCTACACCACTTGGGATAGCGATAGGCTGTTTTCCAATACGTGACATTTTTTTCCTTTACTTGTCTAGGGTGTTCCTACATTTACGAATAAACACCACAATGCCGTAAATTTTATCGTCAAATTTGACGAAACCTTCATTTGAATTTCTAAATTTAGCTTGGCAAAATCTAAATTTTACCAAGCTAAAAATTTAACCTTAAAATCATAAGATTAAATAGCGTTTAATGCAGTTTATTACCAAACTGTACAAAGAACTTCGCCGCCAACGCCAGCTTTACTTGCTTCAATACCGCTCATAACGCCTTTGCTTGTGCTAACGATAACTGTTCCGTAACCATTTTTAAAACGCTTAATGTCGTCTTTGCCTTGATAAACACGGCGACCAGGTTTTGAAACTCTTTTAAGCTCGTTTATAACGCTTCTGCCGTACTCATCATACTTTAAAACTACGTTTATAAATTTCTTGTTACCTTCTTCGATAACGTTGTAGCTCTCTACATAGCCTTTTGCTGCAAGGATAGAAAGAGTAGCCTCAACAACCTTAGAATGAAGCAATTTAGCAGTCTCAAGTCTTCTCATACTTGCATTTCTAATGCGTGTTAATCCATCTGATATTAAATCGTTCAACATTTCTCTTCCTTACCAACTTGCTTTTTTAAGACCAGGTATTAGGCCTTCGTTAGCCATTTTTCTTAGGCAAACACGGCAAATTCCAAAATCTTTATAAACAGAGTGCGGGCGACCGCAAATTTGGCATCTAGTATAGCCGCGAACCGCAAATTTTGGCTTGCGTGCAGCTTTTGCTATCATTGATTTCTTTGCCATTTTACTTTCCTTTTGCAAACGGCACACCAAATAGCTCTAGCAATTTGAATGCCTCTTTATCATTTTTAGCCGTAGTAGCAATCGTAATATTCATACCATGAGTTCGTAAAATTTTATCATACTCAACCTCTGGAAACATTAGCTGCTCGCTAAGACCAAAGTTATAGTTTCCACGTCCGTCAAAGCCATTTTTTGGAAGACCACGGAAGTCTTTAACTCTTGGAAGAGCAACGCTGATTAGCTTATCTAAGAAAGCATACATTTGCTCTTTTCTCAAAGTTACTTTGATACCAACAGGGAAACCCTCGCGAACTTTAAAGCCAGCAACTGATTTTTTAGCATCAGTGATAACCGCCTTTTGTCCAGCGATAAGTGAAATGGTATCAGCCATATTTTGAAGCACTTTCTGATCTTTCGCAGAGTCTCCAGCACCTACACTGATCACGATCTTCTCGAGCGCAGGGATAAGCATTGGATTTTTGATGTCAAATTCTTTTACGAGAGCTGGCTTGATAGTTTCGTTAAATTTATCTTTTAATCTACTCATATCTCTTATCCTTCAACTTTCGCGACGTTTGATATGTCAATTGGCATCTCTTTATTTACGTGACCACCATTTGGAGTTTTTTCGCTTGGTTTGATAGCTTTTTTAGCTATTTTGCATCCCTCAACTATAACCTGACCTTTTTTTGCAAGAACTGCTAAAATTTTACCAGTTTTGCCTTTATCGTCACCAGCGATGATCTTAACATTATCGCCTTTTTTGACTTTAAATTTTACATTAGCCATTATAAAACCTCCGGAGCTAGCGAAACAATCTTCATAAAGTTAGCATATCTAACTTCACGTCCAACTGGTCCAAAAATACGAGTGCCGACTGGCTCTTTTTTGCTATCAAGTATAACAGCCGCATTCTCGTCAAAGCGGATTAGCGAACCATTATCTCTTTGAACCTCTTTTTTAGTTCTTACAACAACAGCTTTTACAACCTGTCCTTTTTTGATCTTGCCATTTGGAAGAGCTTTTTTAACAGAACAAACTATGATATCACCAAGTGTAGCGTATCTTCTTTTGCTGCCGCCAAGAACTTTTATACACATTAACTCTTTTGCACCACTATTATCAGCAACTGCAAGTCTTGTAAAACTTTGAATCATTACTCAACTCCCTTTGCCAATACAGCTTTTAAGCGAAAATTCTTGCGAGCTGAAAGTGGTCTGCACTCGATCGCAACAACTGTATCGCCTGCTCTTGTCTCATTTTTCTCATCGTGAACTAAATATTTTTTAAAGCGTTTTACAAATTTATGGTATCTTGGGTGCATAACGCGTCTTTCTACCAAAATAGTAGCTGTTTTATCTCCAGCTTTTTGTAAAACAACACCTTGAATTTCTCTTTTTAATGCCATTTTACGCCCCTTGTCTTGTTGCACTAATTGCAGTGTTGATCTGAGCTATCTCTTTGCGAATAGCACTAATCTCATTAGGGTTGCTTAACTGCATAGTTTTTAGCTTTTGTCTTAAAGTAAATAAAAGCACCTTTTTCTCTTTTAGCAACGCGTTTAATTCTGCAACGCTCTTATCTTTTAACTCAGTATATTTCATTTTCACTCTCTCGCGTTACAAATTTTGATTTGAAAGGAAGTTTGTGTAAAGCCAAAGTTAGAGCTTCACGAGCTAACTCTTCGCTAACACCAGCCATTTCAAATATTATACGACCAGGTTTGATATTCATAACCCACTCTTCAACTCCAGCCTTACCTTTACCCATACGAGTTTGTAGAGGTTTTTTAGTAAGTGGCTTATCAGGGAAAACCCTAATCCAAATTTTAGCCTGTCTCTTTACGTGACGGGTTAGAGCTTGACGAGCAGCTTCTATTTGGCGTGAATTTATTCTACCAGCCTCAACAGCCTTAAGTGCAAATTCGCCAGTTGCTAAAGATGCTCCACGAGTCGCATAACCACGGTTGCGACCTTTCATTTGCTTACGAAATTTCGTTCTTTTAGGCATCAACATAATTATTTACCTCTTCTTGCTCTACGTGTTTTCTTAGGTGCTTCTTCTTCAGTTTTCTCAGGTTGAACACCTTTTTGAAGAACCTCACCTTTAAAAATCCATACTTTAATACCTATGTTTCCATAAGTCGTATGAGCCTCAGCTACACCGTAATCGATCTTTGCTCTAAGAGTATGAAGCGGAACGCGACCTTCTAGATACCACTCGGTTCTTGCCATCTCAGCGCCACCTAAACGACCAGCAACTGAAATTTTGATACCTTTAGCGCCTGATTTTTGAGCACCTTGGATAACTTTTTTCATAGCACGTCTAAATGCGACACGCTTTTCAAGTTGCATAGCTACGTTTTCAGCAGCAAGTTGAGCTGAAGCTTGAGCTTTTCTTTCTTCTTTGATATTTACATTTACTTCTTTACCGATAAGTTTGCTAACTTCGTTCTTTAGGTTTTCAACATCTTGACCTTTTTTGCCGATGATGATACCAGGACGAGCTGCAACTACGGTTACACGAAGTTTTTTAGCCGTTCTTTCGATTAGAATTTGGCTAATTCCTGCATAGTAAAGTTTTTTCTTTAAAAATGCACGAATTTTGTAATCTTCACCGATATTTTCAGGAAGACTTTGTTTGGTTGGAAACCATCTAGATTCCCAGTTGCGGTTAATTCCTAGTCTAAGACCTATTGGATTTACTTTTTGTCCCATATTATGCTTCCTTCTTTTCAGGTTTAGATACTTCTACCATTACATGAGAAGTAGGTTTGCGAATTTTGCTCGCTGTTCCTCTTGCTCTTGGTCTAAATCTCTTTAATACAGGACCAGCGTCAACGCGGCAACTAGTTACTACAACCTCTTCTGGCTCAAATCCGCCATTTGCTACTGCTGAGCTAATAGCGTTTGCTATAAATTTAGCACCACGATTTGGCATAAATTGCAAGCTTGCAAGCGCTAGCTCGGCATTCATGCCTTGAACTTCTCTTGCTATAAGTCTTGCTTTTGTAGGAGAAAGTCTTACGAATTTTATAATTGCTTTACTCATCTTATCTCCCCTTACTTGCCGATTTTCTTTTGCACTGAGCCTTTGTGACCCTTAAATGTGCGTGTTGGAGCAAATTCGCCAAGTTTATAGCCTATATGATTTTCTGTAACATATACAGGAATAAAGCTCTTGCCATTATGAACGTTAAATGTTAGTCCAATCATTTCAGGTACAATCGTGCTACGTCTTGACCAAGTCTTGATTGGTTTGTTATCGTTTGCATTTTTTGCGGCAATAACTTTTTTCATTACATGATCATCTACGAAAGGACCTTTTTTGAGTGATCTTGCCATCTCTATTTTCCTTTCCTTCTTGAAATTATAAGCTTATCGCTAGCTTTTTTACGGCGAGTCTTAGCACCTTTAGTTGGTTTACCCCATGGAGTAACTGGGTGACGGCCTGAATTTTTCTTACCTTCACCACCACCGTGTGGGTGATCAACTGGGTTCATAGCAGAACCACGTGTTTGTGGGCGGATACCGCGGTGGCGATTACGTCCAGCTTTACCGATAGTGATGTTAGCCCAGTCTTCGTTGCCAACTACACCGATACTTGCCATACACTCAGCTAGTACTTGTCTCATCTCGCCACTTGGCATTCTTAAGATAACATACTTCTCTTCTTTACCCATTAGCTGAGCATAACCACCAGCTGAACGAGCTATCTGAGCGCCTTTGCCAGGTTTTAGCTCAACGTTATGAACGATAGTACCAACTGGGATAAATCTTAATTTCATAGCGTTGCCTGGTTTAATATCTAGTGAGCCCTCATCGATAGATGCGATAACGTCGCCAACATTTAGGCCGTTTGGTCTAATGATGTAGCGCTTTTCGCCATCTTTGTAAGCTATAAGAGCGATACGGCAGTTTCTGTTTGGATCGTACTCGATCGCTTCAACTTTACCTTCTATACCAAATTTGCGACGTTTAAAGTCGATGATACGATAAAGTTTTTTTGCACCTGCTTCTTTATGTCTTGAAGTTATACGACCATTGTTATTTCTACCGCCAGATGCAGGTATTTTAACAAGCAAGCTTCTAACGCTTGGTTTAGCTGTTATATCTTCAGAGCTTAGTCCAGTCATATATCTACGACTAGGTGTATATGGTTTATATGATTTTATAGCCATCTTACGCCTCCGTATTTTCTAGGCTTACGCCTTCAGGTAACTTAACGTAGAATTTCTTTATCTCGTCACGCTGACCTGCTCTTCCTCTAAAACGCTTAACCTTGCCGCTAATTCTAAGTGAATTTACGCGAACAGGCGTTACTCCAAAATACTCTTGTAAAACCGCTTTTAAGCTGTTTTTTGTAACTCTTGGTGAAGTTTGGATAACAACAACGCCTTGTTCTTGAAGGCCTAGAGTTTTTTCTGTATAAATAATTGTTTTGATATCAGTTATATCCGCCATTTTAGCCCTCTTTTGTTATAGTTTTTAGTGCAGCTTTTTCAATGATAACCGAACTAAATGTAGAGACAAGATAAGCATTTACCTCATTTGCATCTACTACATAGCAGTTTGCTAAATTTCTAAAAGCAAGTAGTGTTTTATCGTCTAGTAAATCTTTAACGATAAGCGCGTCTTTTACTTTTAAATTTTTGATGATATTAGCTGCATCTTTTGTCTTTCCAGACTCGATTGAGATGCTATCTACTGCGAAAATTTTACCATCTTGTGCTTTTACTGCCAAAGCGTACTCAAGAGCTAGTCTTTTTTGTTTTTTATTGACTTTTTGAAAATAGTTTTTCTCGTTTGTTGGACCAAATGCAACTGCACCGCCTACCCAAACGTTAGTTCTAGTTGAACCCGCTCTTGCACCACCACGTCCTTTTTGTCTCCATGGTTTTTTACCACCACCGCTTACAAAAGCACGACTTTTAGTATGAGCCGTATTTGCTCTTATACCAGCAAGGTAAGATTTTACATAAAGATATAGGTTGTGCGGATTTACTTCAGCGTAGCTTGCAGGAAGCTCTAGCTCGCCTGAATTTTCAAATTTATCGTTTAATACGTGAATTTTACTCATTTTACAATCCTTATTTTACCCATTGCACCATTGTGACCAGGAACGCAACCTTTTACAACTACGATGCCATTTTGAGCGTCAAAGCTTATTAGCTCGTTTTTAACAGTAACTTTCTCATTACCCATGTGTCCTGCCATTTTCATACCTGGTTGAACACGACCTGGCCATTCGCAGTTACCGATTGAACCGTGGCGTCTGTGGAAACGTGAGCCGTGGCTTTTTGGACCACCACCGAAACCATGTCTTTTTACCACACCTTGATAGCCTCTACCTTTTGAGTTAAAGCTAACTTTTAAAATTTTAGCCTCGTTTAATGGTGTAAAGTCTAGGTTTCCAGCTTCGCTATTAGCTACTTCAAGCGTAGCAAATTTGTTAAATTCTGCAGTCAGATTATATTTTTTTTGCTGACCAGCGATAGCTTTGTTGTTTGCTTTAGTGTGGGCATACGCTACGATAGCACGTTTGTTTTCGTCGA
Organism: Campylobacter concisus; assembly: GCF_002165775.1. Classification (NCBI taxonomy): domain Bacteria; kingdom Pseudomonadati; phylum Campylobacterota; class Epsilonproteobacteria; order Campylobacterales; family Campylobacteraceae; genus Campylobacter; species Campylobacter concisus. The sequence continues at coordinate 53,637 of NZ_NDYP01000007.1, forward strand.
TCTCACATACTTTAGCCTCAACTAGCTTAAGTAGTGTAACTGGCGTACTCTTCGTGGCAATCGTTCTACTCATGCCTATTTTTTCTACAATATATTCCATACTCTTATCCTTTTGTCCGCTTATTTCATCGCACGAACTTCGACATTAACTTCTGGAGCTAGGTCGAGTTTTGTTAGGCTATCTACAGTTTCTGGAGTAGCAGCTACGATGTCAAGCATACGAGCGTGTATTCTCATCTCAAACTGCTCACGTGAGTCTTTGTTGATGTGTGGAGATTTTAAGACTGTATAGCGTTTGATCTTTGTAGGCATTGGTACCGGGCCACGAACGTCGGCACCTGTTCGTTTGACAGCTTCTACGATTGCTGCAACAGTGCGGTCTAGAACTCTATGGTCGTAAGCTTTTAGCTTTAACCTGATTCTTTCCATGTGTTTTCCTTTAAAAAGAACTTGTCGCAAACTCGCGACCTCTTTACATCAAAATAACTCGCATAGGATCAAGCGATCGTACGAGCAAAGACGCTTGTCTTTTCGTAAAGAGAACGCGATTTTACAAAAAAGCTATTATAGTTGTCAAGAAAAACGCTATTTTTTGTTGAATTTTGATTAATTATTTCCTTTTGATAAGGAAACTTTTATAAATTTAGAGGAAAATTTGAAGCTAGAAATTTAAATTTTATCTTTGATAAATTTGAGTGGGATTACCCGAACACAAATTTGGCTCGGGTAAAATTTGGATTATTTTAGCAATTCATACATATCGCAAGCTTCTTGTAAATCTTTTTTTACGTCAGAATCATTCTTCTTTATAAGCTCGCAAGTTTTCTTATAGTATTGTGCAGCTTCGTCATTTTCGTGATCATATTTATAAAGAATTGTAGCTATATCATTGCACGCATACGGATATCCGTCGTCGCAAGACTTGTCATAATACTCTCTACTTTTTTCTCCATCTTCGCGCACTTTTCTAAAACTATATACATCGTACCCTCTAAAATACATCTCTCCTAATCTATAATACAACTCATCAAGCTTGCCGTCATAAGCCGTGTTGAATAATTCAAAAGCTTTTTTATCGTCTTTCTCAACGCCTAGCCCTTCAAGATACATATATCCTAGGTAAAAGTAAGCCTCTCTAACATTAGACTTATCCTCTTTTTTAACGTTGTCTTTTTTGCAAGCTTTTTCAAGGAAAAATTTTGCTTTTATATAATCCCTAGGAATATTATCGCGAGAGCCAAAATCTCTACCAAAAAGATATCTTTCGCCATAACTAAGACAAGTATAGACACTTCCGCCCTCGCACTTTTTTTTATTCTCTGAAAAATTTTCTTCTCCTGCAAATACTAAATTTGCCAAAACCACCAAAACTAAAATAGCTTTTTTCATTTTTATCCTTTGAAATTATTTTTGCACCCAATGCGCCAAACACGCAAACATAAGTATTACTACAAGCAATAAGCCTATCAAGATAGGAACCCCTATCTTTTCATCTAGTTTATCGCGGCAAGTTATCACTTTATGAATGATATAACCGACGACTATAATAACTACAATGCTTAAGCACGAAACTTTTCCGTCTAATATATTTGTAGCTATACCGCCGATAATACCGCTAAAATCGACAAAGAAACCTGAACGAAAGCTTCATTTTTTTTGTCATCTTTTACGTTTCGTGTTTCGCCATCTTTCTTGCCATCCTCTCCGCCTTTTTGGGTAGAGGCTTCGTTTTCATTGACTGAATTGTCCGACACATTGCTCCCTTAAAATAAATTTAACACATTCTATCCCCTTCCTACTTAAAAATCATTAAATTTGTCCTTGTTTTTTGGCGCCAAATTTTAATTACTTTCCTTTTTACAAGGAAACTTCGCTATAATTTTCCAAATTTTAAAGGCTAAAAATGCAAACTCTAAACGCGCTTTATCAAAATCCGCCAAAAAACATCAAATTTATAAATAGAAAATTTGAGATCACCGCACCCAAAACGCTGATAAAAGGCGGCATAGGAAGCGGCAAAACCTCGCTCGTAGCGGGCTTTTTATCGGCATTTGAGAGCAAAGAGTATTTATATGTAAATTTAGGCGACCTTCGCATAGACGCGGATGATATTTTGTCAAATTTGCCCGAGTTTTTACGCCAAAATCCTCAGATAAAAATTCTAGCGATCGATGATTTCGAGCAGAGATTTTGGGATAAATTTGAGCCTATTTTGGAGCTAAATTTACAAAATTTTATCGTCGCTTCGCGGTTTCAAGACGCAAATTTAAATGGCTTTAGCGAGCTAAATTTGGATTTTCTAGACTACGAGGAGTTTATCGCCTTTTTTTCGAAAAAGATCGATCCAGAAACGCTTTTTAGCCACTTTTTGCTTCACGGCAGGAGCCCGGCATCAGCATTTTGCGACGCCGAAAACGTCGCGGCAAATCTACAAACCGCGCTAAAATCCTCACTCTCCGCCACACAGATGGCCGTACTAAAAGAGTGCACGAAAGCTCAAGCGCAAAACGTGAGCGTTTTTGAGATTTTTAGCACGCTAAAATCCACCCGCAAAATCTCAAAAGATAGCGTTTACGGCGCGCTTAGCGAGCTAGAAAATATGAGCGCGGTTAGCCTGGTAGAAAAATTTAACGAGCCAAACGCCGCGAAGAGACTTTATTTTAACGACTTTGCGTTTAAAAGCGCTCTAAGCCTAAAAAAGGACTTCACTAAAAATTTTAACAACACTGTTTTTTGCGAGTTGCTTAAATTTAAAGATGAAATCTACTATACAAAAGATATAGATTTTTTCCTTACTAAAAGGAAGCTTGCAATAATTTGCATACCATTTTCCGCACCCGAAATAATCTTTTTAAAATTTAAAAAAATCCACGCAAACTTAAAAGAGCTAGGCGTTAGCAAGCTTCAAGTTATTAGCGTCGCAAACCAAGCAGAGTTAAGTTTAGAGGGCATAAAATGCGAAATTTTGCCATTTTCTAGGTGGAGTCTAGGTTTATAAATTTAAACCTTTATTTGATTATTGTTTTAAAAGCTTAAAGTAAAGAAGCTATAATCAACAAAACTATGAAGGACGGACATGAGAGCATTTATTGGGATTTTTATACTTATAGTAAGCCTATTTGGCTATGAGATAAATCACGAAAACTGGGCAAAATTTTATAAATTTATTGGTGAGGCAAATGGTATAAAATTTGAAGTTTATATGAACTATTTTAAAGATGAATTTGAAAATTTCAAGCAAAGCAAGAGCTTTAAAGTGCCGGCCAAGATAAGCGGACATATCTTTTTTGATGGTACAAAATATGACTACGAAAAAGGTAATCTTGAGCAAAATAGCAGTGAAATTTTATCGCTAAATGCTGTATCTGATAAGATAAATTTAGACGTTAAAAATGAAAATGGCGAGTTAAAGGGCAAAATAATCGTTAAAAACAAAGCCTATAATGCGACTATCAAAAAAGAAAAAGAGTATGAAATGCTAAATATTGGCATCCAAATGATCGAAGCAAATGGCACGAGATACGAAGCTATAATTAACGATATATTTGCCAAAGAATCGGCTAAAAAAAATAAAAATAAATTACTCTCGACACTTTATGACCTAAAAAGTGAGCGTAAAAAATGGCCAAATAACCAATTTGAGAGCCTAGATAACATCTACTATATAAATGACAAAATAAAAAGCATCTGCACCTATAAAAATAACAAAACTAGCTGCGATGTCGTCTTACTTAAAACCAACAAAAAGCTAAAGTTAAAGCAGATTTTTAAAGATATAAACGACCCTCATCTAAAAGCAATCCTCGCAACAGCAGGCGTTAGCGAAAATTTTGTACTTTCGCCGCTTGGGCTTACCTTTTTAAATGAGGAGCAAATTAGCGTACCACTTGATGAACTAAGACCTTACTTTAGCGATGAAATCGGACTTTAATGGCAAAAATTTGTGGCATAGATGAGGCTGGGCGTGGGGCTTTAGCTGGGCCTTTAAGCGTAGCGGCCTGCGTGCTTAATAAAGGAATTCCAGGCCTAAACGACTCCAAAAAACTAACCGCAAAAAAGCGTGAGGAGCTTTTTAAAGAGATTATAAAAAGCTCAAATTTTCTCATCATCTACTTCTCAAATGCACAAATAGACGAACTTGGGCTAAGTGAGTGCTTAAGACGAGCGCTCAAAATTTTTAAGGCGCATTTTGAGGGTTTTGAGATCATTTATGATGGAAATTTAGACTATGGCGTTGGTATCACAACGATGATAAAAGCTGACGGCAAAGTCGCTGGGGTAAGTGCTGCTAGCATATTAGCAAAGGTTAGCCGCGATAGTTTAATGAAAGGCTGGGATAAAATTTACTCAAAGTATGGCTTTGCTGGGCACAAAGGATATGGCACAAAGGCACATTTAGATGCTATTGCTAAGTTTGGCTATTCAAGCCTTCATAGAAAAAGCTTTGTAGTAAAGTCTTTTGAAAAATCTCTATTTGACTAAGATTAATTATCTAAGCATCAAATAGATGCTTAGATAACGTCCTTTTTAATGGCAGCCACAACCGCAACTACCGCTACTTTTAATAGCATCAAATACAGCATCGTAGTTTGGCTCTTCTGTCACTTCAGGGACGATTTGTTTGTGAATTATTACGCCATCATTGATGACAAATATCGCTCTTGCAAGTAGTCCTTTTAGTGGGCCATCGCTCATTAAAACGCCATAGTTTTTAGCAAATTCTCCGTATCTAAAGTCACTTCCTACACGTAAATTTTCTATGCCTTCAGTCGTGCAAAATCTCCCCATCGCAAATGGTAAATCATTTGAGATGATGCTAAGTTTTACACCATGTTTGCCAGCTACTTTTTCGTTAAATTTACGAGCCTCTGCTGCGCAAACGCCAGTATCAAGTGATGGCAAGCAAACAAGTACTTCTACACCATTATTTCCACCTATGCTAAACTCGCTAAGATCTTGCGCTACGACTTTTGCTTCAGGTGCATAAGAGCCTACAAATACCTCGTTTCCACTTAAATTTACCTCACTACCTTTAAATTTTGTAGTTGCCATATCTATCTCCTTTATTATTTTTTTGCTTTTTTGAATGCTTGATCAAGATCTGCTATTAGATCATCAGCGTTTTCGATACCGATTGCTAGGCGAAGCAAGTTTTGCTTTATACCAATCTTATCTAGCACCTCTTTTGGATACGCCTCATGCGTCATCGTCGCAGGCCTGCAGATAAGGCTTTCTACGCCACCAAGGCTCACTGCTAGATCAAAAATTTCTAGTGATTTTACAAATTTATTTACATCATATTTTTCATCTAACTCAAATGAGATAAGTGCACCAATGTCGCTTGCTTGAGCTGCTTGCATCTTTGCCTCTTGCTCGCTATATGAGCCGGCAAAATACACCACGCTAACTGCGTCATTATTCTGCAAAAATTTAATTATTTTATGAGTATTTTGCGTTTGTCTATCAAACCTAACGCTAAGCGTTTTAAGCCCACGTATTAGGTAGTATGCGTCCATCGGGCTTATGATGCCACCAAGTGTGTTTTTAGCAAATTTTATCTTCTCAGCCAAAGCATCATCGTTTAGCGTGACGATACCAGCGATCACATCAGCGTGTCCGCCGATATACTTTGTAGCGCTATAAACCACGATATCAGCTCCATGATCAAGTACTCTTTGATAATAAGGCGTTAAAAATGTGTTATCCACGATGACTAGAGCGCCTTTTTTGTGAGCGATCTTTGAAATTCTAGCGATATCTGTCACTCTTAAGAGAGGATTTGACGGAGTTTCGATAAATATCGCCGCCACATCGTCACTTATATCATCTTCGCTTAAAAAATTTAGATCATCTATAAATTCGCTCTTTATGCCGTGGCTTTCAAAAACGGTTGTAACATACCTATAAGTGCCGCCATAGACGTTGCTATTTAGTAGGACCTTTTGCCCTGTTTTTATAAGGCTAAGTGCCGCCGCTGTTGCTGCCATGCCTGAGCCAAAGCTAAATGCGTATTTGCTGCCTTCAACCTTTGCAAAAATTTCATCAAATGCTTTTTTGGTTGGGTTACTACCACGCGAATATGCAAATTCTTGAAAATTTTCAAGATCATCTTGCACAAACGTACTTGCTAAAAAAACAGGCGGAATGACAGCTTTATTTGGATTATTTTTAGCTTCAATGCCTTTTACGATCAAGGTGTCAAGTTTCATAAATTTCCTTTTAAAATTTTATGAAATCTTACATAATAAAGATTAATCTTCCCCAAACCCACCCAAAACGTAGCTAAATCAGTAAGTGGTAGTAACATTTATTTTTAAGAATGCATTTTTTAAATTGCTGGGATAAATTTAAACTTTTGCTCTCCCCGCAAGCCTAATAAATTTTTCTTTTTACTCGCCTTTAGCTACATTTTCACCATAAATTTTACTCTACAAGATCAACTTGCCAGTTTGCCTCTTGTAGCTTCATATCTAGTTCTCTGATCTCTTTAGAAAGCTCGTCTATTTGCTTTTGAAGCATAGCTACATCAACACTACTTAAAATTTTTATCTCGCTATTTGAGTAAAGATCGACCTTTTGGCTTGCGCTTTTGGCAAAATCCCTAAGCACGCTTGCTTTTTGGCTTAGTGTATCTTTTTTAGCGATCATTTCAGTTAGACTCACGCCTTCAAATTTTGTACTTGAGTTTGTTAAATTTATAGCCAAGATCAGTCTAAATAGCTCATCGCTTAGCCTATCAAGCTCTTTTAAAAGAAGCTTTGGATCTTCGCTAGGTCTTTCATTTTCTTGCATTTTTGCATTATCGAGCAACCTACCTTTTAGCTGCTCTAAACGTTTTTGTGTATCGGCTCTTAAAATGAGAGCCTGAGCTAATTTCATCATTTTTCCTTTTGAAATATTAAATTGAGAGAAAATTTCAAATTATATTAGTATCTTTTGGGTTATAATTGATTTAAAATTTTATTTTAAGGAAAAGCTATGAAGTACGATTTTGATACGCTTATTAGTAGAGATGGCACCAACTCATCGAAGTGGCGAATGAAAAACGATGTTTTGCCAATGTGGGTTGCTGATATGGATTTTAAGGCTGCACCTGAAATTTTAAGTGCCCTACAAAAGCGTCTTGATAATGGCGTCTTTGGCTACTCATTTATCCCAAAAGAGTGGAACGAAGCGATTAAAGGCTGGTGGAAAAGGCGTCATGATGTTAGCTTTGAAAACGAGTGGATGTGCTTTTGCACTGGCGTTATACCAGCGATCTCAACTGCTATTAGAAGGTTTAGTAATCCAGGAGATCAAATTTTAGTTCAAGCTCCTGTCTATCATGTATTTTTTAACTGCATAAAAAACAACGGCCGTGAAATTTTATCAAATGACCTCGTCTATAAAAATGGCTCTTACGAGATCGATTTTGACGACCTCGAGGCAAAGCTAGCTCAACCACTAACAACTATGATGCTTCTTTGCAATCCACACAATCCAATAGGAAAAATTTGGGACAAAGAGACGCTTAAAAAGATAGGCGAGCTTTGCTATAAGCACGATGTTTTGGTCATCAGCGATGAAATTCACTGCGATATAACTGATCCTGGGCTAAGCTACGTGCCATTTATCAGCGTTAGCGAAGAGTGTAAAAATAACTCAATCACGTGCATCTCACCTACAAAAGCCTTTAATATCGCAGGACTTCAAAGCTCAGCCATCGTCACGCCAAATGAGCAAATACGTGCCAGAATAAATGCAGCTGTAAATTATGATGAGATAGGTGAGGCAAACGCATTTGCAATAACTGCGACAATAGCGGCATTTAACGATAGTCAAACATGGCTTGATGAGCTTAGGGATTATCTCTTTGAAAACAAAAAAATCGTTATAAATTTCATAAAAGAGCAAAATTTGCCAGTAAACCTTCTGCCATCAAATGCGACTTATCTTTTATGGCTTGATTGCAGTGCGTTTTGCGAGGATTCAAGCGACTTTATGAATTTCTTGCGTGATAAAGCTGGACTTTGGCTAAATGACGGCAATGCTTATAGGGGAGATAGATTTTTCCTCCGTATGAATATCGCAACCCAAAGAGCCAGAGTGCTTGAAGGGTTAAAACGCTTACAAAATGGTATAAATTTATACACTTCAAAAAGATAAATTGAGTAAATTTGGCTGGGTGGCTTTGAAATTTAAGCTACCCTTGCCTAATTAATACAGCTCGGGGCATTTTTGAAACAGTGAACATTGCCCCCCACCACCATTTTTTAACATCAAATCAAGTTTTGCTGATAAATTTAAAGGCAAGATGACCTACACTAGTTTTTATTTGGTTGCTTTAAATTTAAGTATATAACCTCTCTCAATCACGATATAGTAGATTGATAAAGCAAACATTTTATGCCTTTTTGAAGTGGTAAATTCTATGCCCATAGCTTGTAAATTTAGCAGTGGCTTTAAAATTTTCAACAAAGTAGAAATTTGAAGTTGAGATAGCTCACACTGGCTTTAAATTTAAGAGAAATTGTTTGCTAAAACAAAATTTTGAGCCATTTTCGAAGTTACACTTTCTTTTAAAACAAGATAGTTTTTGCTGATAAATTTGATGACTTTAAAAATTTAGATAAAAGTAGAAATTTAAAGGCGGGAAAGCCCCGCCAGATATTATTTATGAAGCTCTTTTGTGTAAAACTCAACTGAGCCAAGACCCTCTTTTAGTGCCCACTCGTAAGCTTTGCTTACAAATTCCCAGTTTATGTTCTCATAAAAAGTCTCTAGGTATTTTGGGCGAGCGTTGAAGTTGTCGATGTAGTAAGCATGCTCCCAAACATCAACGACTAGAAGTGGTACTTTGCCGTCGCTCACTGGAGTTTTTGCGTTGCTAGTTTGCACTATCTCTAGCTTTTTACTGCTTGGATCAAATACAAGCCACGCCCAGCCTGAGCCAAAAAGCGTTGTAGCTGCTTTTAAAAATTCCTCTTTGAAATTTGCAAAATTTGCTTCGATCGCAGCTTTTAGCTCGCTTGACATCTCGCTTTTTTTAGCGATGCAGTCCCAGTAAAAGTCGTGGTTATAAACTTGAGCAACGTTGTTATAAAGCCCACCTTCGCTATTTGTTAGAATTTCATAAAAAGATGCATTAGCAAATTTTGTATCTTTTATAAGATTGTTTAAATTTGCTACGTAAGTTGCATGATGCTTGCCGTAGTGGTATTCACAGGTTTTTGCGCTAACTACTGCATTGCTATTTGCATCAAATGGAAGTTTTCTAAGTTCAAACATAATAATTCCTTAATAATAAAATTTATTGTTTCGTATTATAGCCATAAAAAATTAATAAATAAAAATCTTTTAAATTTAGCCGCAAAATATAGGCTAAATTTAAGCAAACCTAAACTTACATTTTTTGGCAGGCTTTTAAACTTATAGAAAAGAAAAATTTGGAGCAAAATATCCCATACATTTGGTTAAATGGATTCAAAAAATTATTAAAAGTAAAAATAAAATAAATTTTATGTGTAAAAAAGTAACAAATATACTTTAAAAGTTTAGTTATCGAAAAATTATAAAAATTTTTTGAAAATATAAATTAGCTTTTAAGAGCACAATTGTTACTAAAATACACATATAAAAATAAATAGCTGTGAATTTACGAAACAAAATTTCTAAATTTTTATTTTTGAAATTTATAATGCGTTTAACAAAACCATTACAAAGGATAAAAGATGAAATTCTTACAAGCTTTACTTTTTACTTGTGCCATCAGTGGCTTAGCATTTGGTGCAGACAAGGTCTATACGATCAAATTTGCTCACGTTGTTGCAGCTTCTACACCAAAGGGCAAAGCGGCTGACTTTTTTGCTAAACGTGCTGAGGAGCTAAGCGGCGGTAAACTAAAAGTTCAAGTCTTCCCATCAGCGCAGCTACTTGACGACGATAGAGTTTTTGGTGCGTTAAAGCTTGGTAATGTTCAAATGGCAGCTCCAAGTTTTTCTAAATTTACACCTATCGTGCCACAGTTTCAGCTATTTGACCTGCCTTTCATCTTTAAAGATGCAGAGCACCTTCATAAGGTCCAAGACGGCGAGGTCGGCGAGGAGCTAAAAGCCCTTGTTACAAAAAAAGGCTTTGTGGCGCTTGATTATTGGGATGCTGGATTTAAACATTTTAGCTCAAGCAAAAAGCCAGTTCTTGTACCAGAAGATGCAAAAGGACAAAAATTTAGAATCCAAAGCTCAAAGGTCCTTGAAGAACAAATTAAAGTAGTTGGTGGCAACCCACAAGTTTTACCATTTTCAGAGGTTTACTCTGCACTTCAACAAGGCGTAGTTGATGCGACTGAAAACCCGCTTTCAAATTTCTATAACTCAAAATTTCACGAAGTTCAAAGCTCGCTTACACTTTCAAGTCACGGATATTTGGGCTATTTAGTCGTTATGAGCGATAAATTTTGGAGTAAGCTACCAGATGATCTAAAAGCAAATGTAAAACAAGCTCTAAGCGAAGCAACAGCTTTCGAGAGAGAAGAGACAGCAAAAGAAGACGCTCACGTCATAGCTGAACTTGAAAAATACATCGCTGCTAGTAAAAAACTAGAAATTTATAAGATCGATGACGCACAAAAGGCCGAATGGCAAAAGGTTATGCAGTCAATCTATCCTAAATTTTACGATGTTATCGGTAAAGATCTCATAGAAAAGACTCTTGGGACAAAATAATGAATAGCTTTTTTAATGTCCTTGATATAGCGATAGCCTCACTAAATAAAACTATCGCAGTAGTTGGGCTCGCAAGTGGAACATTGCTAGCCTTTGCAAATGTTATGGCTAGATATTTTTTCGATAAAAGCTGGTCTTGGGCGAGCGAGCTATCAAACTATCTTTTTATCTGGTCGGCGTTTTTTGCCGCGGCATACGGCTTTAATAAGGGCATTCACGTCAGTGTAACTATTTTGGTGGAAAAATTTCCACCAGCCCTTGCAAAAGCGTGTTTAATCTTCTCTCATGTACTAACTACTGTATTTTTGTTATTTATCGCAGTCTATTCGATTGATTATCTACAAATTCTTCACGAGATCGAGCAGATGATAATAGACCTTGGCATACCTCAATGGGTCCCTATGGTAGTGCTTCCAATAGCCTTCGTTACAGCTAGCTACCGCTCAACCGAAAAAGCCATAAAAGTAGCTCTAACGCCTGCTGAAAACGTTGTGAGTAACGAGGCACATGAGCTAGCTCATGGTAGCGTAGTCAAAGATTAAGGAGAAAAAGATGACAATAGCATTTTTATTTATCCTACTTTTTGCACTAATGCTAATAGGCGTGCCTGTGGCTGTTTCACTGGGAACTAGCACCGTTTTAACGATGATATTTTTTACAGACATAGACATCGCTACGATCCCGCAGCTTATATTTGATGGTATCAATAAATTTTCGCTAATGGCAATACCGATGTTTATCTTGGCTGGAAATTTATTAAGTAAAGGCGGCTCAGCAAGACGTATCATCGACTTTGCAAAGTCTATGGTCGGACACTTGCCAGGTGGTTTGCCTATGAGTGCGATATTTGCCTGCATCATCTTTGCAGCGGTCTCTGGAAGCTCACCTGCGACGGTTGTAGCTATTGGCTCAATTATGTTTGCAGCGATAAAAGAGGCTGGCTATCCAAAAGAGTACGCAGTGGGTGGCATAACAACGGCTGGCTCGCTTGGAATTTTGATCCCGCCTTCAGTTGTTATGATAGTTTATGGTGTAACAGCTGAGGTAAGTATCGGCAAGCTCTTTATGGCTGGTGTTGTGCCTGGTCTTATGCTTGGCGCATTTATGCTTATTCAAACTTATATCGGGGCAAAAAAGCTTGGATTTAAAGCGACTAAGGCTGAGCCATTTAAAGTAAGAGTGCAGAAATTTGCCAAAGCATTTTGGGCTCTTTTGATCGTTGTAGTGGTCATCGGCGGAATTTATGGAGGCATTTTTACTCCAACTGAAGCTGCTGCGGCAAGCGCGGTCTATGCGCTATTTATCTCACTTTTTATCTATAGAGATATAAAGATAAAAGACCTTTGGGATATCTGCTTAGATTCAGCCCTTACAACAGCTATGATATTTTTTATCATCGCAAACGCCGTTGTTTTTGCATATTTGCTAACTAGCGAACAGATCCCTCAAGCGATCGCTTCGATGATACTTGATGCAAATATCGGTATGATAGGATTTTTGATATTTGTAAATATCTTGCTCTTTATCATGGGTCAGTTCATGGAGCCTTCAAGCGTTATCATGATCATGGTTCCACTCTTGCTTCCGATAGCTACGCAGCTTGGCATAGATCCGATACATTTTGGCATTATCTTAGTTGTAAATATGGAGATAGGTATGGTGACTCCGCCTGTTGGACTAAATTTATTTGTCGCAAGCGGTCTTACAAATATGAATCTAAAAGAGGTCATCATGGCATGCTTGCCTTGGACACTTACTTTGTTCTTTGGCCTTATCTTGGTTACTTATATACCACAAATTTCTCTTTGGTTGCCAAACATAATGTATGGACATTAAAATTTAGAGGCTCTTGCCTCTAAATTTATACTTTTGGGTCGTAATCTGCACTCATAACAATATTTTTACCACTTCGCTTACCAACATAAAGTAGATTATCAGCTTGTTTTATCATCTTTTCTAAGTTAAATTCTCCCGTACCATCATGAGCAACTAATCCAAAAGTCATAGTTGCGTTGATCTTTATGTTTTCAAACTCAACTATATTTTTACTCAAAGTCTCTCTAACACGTTCTACGATACTTACAGCTGCGTCTTTTTTTACGCCCAAGACGACTGCTAAAAATTCTTCTCCGCCAAATCTAGCTACTCTATCTTTATCTCTAAATGTGTTTTTAAATATGCCTGATAAGCTTCTTAAAACAGCATCTCCTGCGCCGTGTCCATAAGTGTCATTTATTTTTTTAAAGTTATCAATATCGCACATAACGATAGCAAAGTCCCTATTTTTATAAAGATCATTTTGGCTTAAAATTTTCTGCATCGAAGTGCGGTTTAAAAGCCCTGTTAATGGATCGTGATTTAAGATATTTTCAGCCATCTCTTTTTCCTCTAAGATGCTTAAAAATATAAATAAATTTGAGCTCTCCAAAAGATACGAAACAATAACCGAAAATACACAAACTATACTTAAGTTAAAAACAAAAAGTAGATCTTTAAAGCCTTCAAAATCTTTTACAGGCTGGCCATCTAAATATACATAGCAGGCTATGGATAAAATTATTTGCACTGCAACTATTATGTAGTTAAAAAATTTATAGGTAAATGAAGTAAAAAACAGTATTAATGACGATGCTAAAAACAATAACCCAAATCCATATCCCCATCCAAGTGTCAGCATACAAACCAATGCATGAAATAAAATTTCAAGCTGGACTATTACCATTGTTATCTTGTTATTTTCAGGACTATCGTAAATAAGCCTTAAAAGAAAAAGATAGGTTGCTACTGAAAATATATTCGTAACTGCTAGAATTTCTTCTTTCATAAATAAAAAAATGAAAAAATAACAGACGTGAGTTAATAATATTGAAAATATGATAAGTTTTTGGGTCGTATAGAGTGAAATTCTACGCATCCGAGCCCTTTTTTAAAATTTCTAATTCGATACGGTCTTTGCCATTTTGCTTGCCTTCGTAAAGCAGCTTATCTACTAAAGTTATGGCTTCCTCAAAATCCACCTCAACACCATTTGCACATATTAGCATGCCAAAGGTCATAGTAACTGGAGTTTTATCTGGAAGTTTTGCGTTGTTTATCTGTTTTTTAAGCCTTTTGCTCACTTCGTGGATAAATTCTATCTTTGTATCGGGCAAGATTATCAAAAATTCTTCTCCGCCCCAGCGGCAAACATAGTCTTTACCTCTAAATGATTTCTTTAAAGCACTAGCTACATCTTTTAAGACCTCGTCGCCACAGTCATGCCCATATGTATCGTTTATTTTTTTAAAATTATCAATATCGCCTAGCATTATGACTAAATTTGTATTACCACTTCTTTCCTTGTTGGCAATTAGTTCAAATCTTAAAGTTTTTTCTATTGTTCTTCTATTTAAAAGCTGCGTTAAAAAATCATGCTTTGAGTCCTTTTCAAGCTCTTCCGTCTCCTTTCTTATTTGCTGATATCCGCTAGAAGTGATGACATCTGCAAACATTGAAAGTCTTAAAACAATAAAAAAAGCAAAAACAATACTGCACACGACTATCGTCCCTCGTATAGCAGATGGGATCAGCGGCGTCTCATCTTTATGAATAAAATAAAGAAGTATAAGCAAGATTAATTCTAAAAATGCCATTATATAAGTAAGACTCTTTGAATCAAACGCTAGGAAGTAGTTTATAAAAATTACACCAACAAGTATTATCCAAATTCCAGTATTCCAACCCATAGTAGTAACAATAATAGTAACAAGCAATATGATATTTAGGTGAAATGTAAGGGATATTAATACTCTATATTTTATGTCAAATTTTATTCTAAGCAATATTCCAGCTGCTATAAATAATAAGCACATAAAAAGTAGTGGTGTAGCTATGATCATAAAAAGCAATAAAGATAGTGCATTCGCAGCTATCATAACGTCTAATATCGTTTTATAGATATCATCGATCGCTTTATAACTACTTTGATCTACAAAATCGTGTGTCAAACAAAACTCCCTGTAAATTTATTCCATTAAATTTCATTAAGTATTTTTAATAAGAGTCGTAACTATCCTCGTCCTCGTCACTATCTTCATAGTTGTAGTCATTTTCATCGTAATTATAGTCATAACTACCGCTACTATCGTCCTCATCGTCATTAAATTCAGAGTAGTCTTCTTCTACTTCTTCATAGTCAAAATCATCACTCATTGTTTTCTCCTTAAATTTTATCTTTGACACTTTCAATATACAAGCTTTGGCTTGGGAATGCGAAATTTAGACCATTTTGCTTTAAAATATCCATAATCTTTAGCATTACATCTTGTTTGACATCTAAAAATTCTCCCCAAACGATAGTCTTTGCAAAACAATAAACCAAGATATTTATCGAGCTATCTGCAAAATCATCAACCACGACAAATAAATTTGATTTATATCCAGCATAATCATCGACTGATACTATACTTTGTCTATATTTTAGCCCTTTTTTCTTTGCTGTTATATCCTCGCTTTTAGCAATATCTGGATGATTTATCAACATAGTTTTTATATCATCTACACATTTTTTAATCTCATCAGTTGTCGCTCCATATTCAATGCCTATTAGCATTCTAATACGTCTACCGACTTTTCTTCTGCTCCAGTTTCTAACAGGATCACTTGCCAATTTTGAGTTTGGTACAAAGATTAGAGCATTATCAAAACTTCTAATAGTCGTCTTTCTAAAGCCGACCTCAACGACAGTGCCCTCTATATCGCCACAAACTATCCAATCTCCTTGCGAAAATGAGTTATCAAAGAGCATCATGACAGAAGCAAAGAAGTTTGCGATGATATCTTTTGCAGCAAATGCAACAGCAAGACCGCCGATACCAAGTGAAGCTATGAGTGCTGATATATCAAAGCCAAGCTTTTGAAGAATTAGTAAAAGTGCGATTATTAATACAATTACATAGACCACTTTTAAAACTAAATTTACGACCTCTTTTCGTCTGCTCTTTTGAGCGATTTTATCGATTATTACTATGCCATAACCATTTAGGATAGTTAAAACAAGCCATGAAAATGCGACTATATAGACGATTGAAAAGATATTTGCTAGAGTTAGTGGCACTGGTACTGGATAAAAGCCAACACCGATACAAATATTTAGTGCATAAATGATAAGAAGCGCGGAGATAGGCTTTTTAACGATATCTACTATCTGATCCTTTGCCTCCTTTACGCCTTCGCCCGATGCAATAAGTGACATAAGCCAGTATGTGAGTTTGGCAAGAATTCTTGTAAGTGAGACAAAAAATAAAAATACTGCAATTATAACTACGATCTTGCCAACGTTAAATTTTGCCGAATTTATAGAAGTTAGCTTATTTATATATTCGACCGTATCGACTAAATTTAGCTCTGATAAGATCATGCTTGAACTTAGAAGATCGGCATTGTTTTTAAGATAGATTAAAATTTCCTCATCAGTCTCTTTTTTTAAATCAAGCTCGGCAAATGCGTTATCGTAAGAGCTTGAAGTCTCATTTAGCGAATCTTTTAGCTCTTTTATGCTGACGTAAGAATTTGTTTGTAAATTTAAAAGTCCGTTATCTATCACCTCTTTTATAGAGTTTGCTTTAGCACCTTTTTTAAATATCTCTTCAAGATTAATTAAAGCTGAGAAATAAGCATAATCTATCTTCATTTTCTCAAGCTCAATAGCGCTTTGAACGTAAGCATCTTTGTTTAATTGCTTCTCTAATCTAGCTACTTTTTTTTCTAGATTATTTTTTTGCAAAATAAATTTGTCAATATCGCTTTGAGTCACTTCAATCTGCATGATATATAGCGGAATTTTTTCCAAAAGATCGTTCTTCTTCTTCTGAAGGCTGGCTAAATTTGAATTATCTGTTTTTGAAGAGTTTGTATCTTTTTGCTGTGCTTTTATGATTTGGATTTGATTATTTAAAGTTAAAATTTGATTTGTTAGGCTTAGTATATTTTCTTCTTGAGTTTTATTATTTTCAGCACCAAAAAGCATTATAAATGAGAGCAAGACGATGGTTAAAATTTTACGCATTTTCACCTCTTTTATCTGCTAAAAGTTTGAATGTGCCCTCTTTTAAATCGTAGCTGAAAATTTCACCGGTTTCTATAATGTAGTGCCAGCCATAAATTTGAAGGTTTCCTCTTTCATACTCCTCTTTTACATTTGGATAAGTCATTATATTTTCGATCGAATTTATCACATTTAATCTCTCAGTTAGCCACGCCATCTTTGCTGGATCGTCGCTTGTAAATTTAAGCACTTCTCGCTTGATCGGCTCTATTAGCTTTATCCAATTTCTAACATTTGGTGTAGTTTTGAGCTTTTTTTCATCCATATAAAGCGCTGCACATCCGCCACAGTCAGAGTGCCCGCAAATAATGATATTTTTGATATTTAAAAGCTCTAATGCATATTCAATAGCCGAAGTCGTTGCCAAAAATTCCTCGCTCACTCTATAAGGTGGCACGATGTTTGCAATATTTCGCACCATAAAAAGTTCGCCTGGGAGGCAGTTTGTTATCAAATTCGGCACCACTCTTGAATCAACACAGGATATAAAAAGGGTATGTGGGTCTTGTCTATTTTGTAGACTTTTAAAGAGCTCTTCATGCTCTAAAAAGCCATCTTCCATAAATTTTACCGCACCTTCAAGTAGCGAGTCATCCATAGAAATTTATCTCCATTTTTTATATTTTTACGCGATTATAGCAACTTTTATTTAATCTAAAAAATACTTTAATATATAAATTTTTAACTAATATAATTTGTTAAAATTCTTTTTATTCATTGTTTAATTATTTTAGGTTAAACTCATTCAAAAATTCATAAGGAGATAAAATGAGTCTGTATGATAGGAACTACGCAAAACAAAATCAAGAAGAACTTGCGTACTCTCAAAGCTCACTAAGCACTTTTATAAAACAAACTTATCAACTTTTTGCAGCATCGCTACTTTCAGCAACAGCTGGCGCTTATGTAGGTATTAGCATTGCTGGCGTTTTTGCGGCAAATAGATTTTTGTTTTGGGGGCTTGTTATAGTCGAGTTTGCACTACTTTTTGGCTTAATGGCAGCTAAACGTAAAGAGGGATTAAATTTAATACTTCTATTTGCATTTACTTTTATAAGTGGCCTTACGCTAACTCCGCTACTTTCAGCGATCCTTGCTATGCCAAGCGGTGCTGGTATTGTAGCTCAAGCATTTGGACTAACAACAGTTGCTTTCGGTGCGTTAAGCGTCTTTGCGATGAACACAAAACGTGACTTTACAACAATGGGTAAAATGTTATTCATAACCTTAATTGTTATCATTGCAGCAGCTATTATCAATATCTTTGTTAAAAGTACAATGTTTCAACTTGTAATCGCAAGTATTTCATCGATCTTATTTAGCGCATATATACTTTTTGATACGCAAAATATTATCCGTGGAAACTATGAAACACCAGTTGAAGGCGCAGTTGCTTTGTATCTTGATTTTGTAAATCTATTTACATCATTACTACAAATTTTAGGAATTTTTAATAGAAACGACTAAAGATGAGCGCATCTACCGAGTAATAGATGCGAATCTAAATAGGCTAAAAGAAGGGCTTCGTGTCGTTGAAGATATGAAAAGATATGTCTTTGATGACGCCAAGCTCGCCTATAAGATAAAATCCCTCCGCCACAAGGCAAAGATCCCGCAAAAAGAATTTTTAAAATTTAGAAATTCTCAAAACGACGTTTTAAAAACTAGCACAAAAAGCGAGCAAGCTAGAGAAAATTTAGATGAGATAATCACTGCAAATTTCAAGCGCGCCCAGGAGAGCGCCCGCGTGCTTGAAGAGTGCTTTAAGCTCATAAATTTAGAACAAGCCGAGCTTTTTAAAAGCATAAGATACGAGCTTTATGAGCTTGAAAAAGAACTTTAACTAAAAATTTAAATCTTTTCTTGTATAATCGAAACCAATTATTTTTAAAAATTTAAAGGAAATTTCGTGAGTTTAATATTTTTGATCTTACAGTTTGCTCTAGCTGTCATCATAACTATCGCTGTTTTACTTCAAAAAAGCTCATCTATCGGACTTGGGGCATATAGCGGAAGTAACGAGAGTCTTTTTGGAGCAAAAGGACCAGCTGGATTTTTAGCTAAATTTACTTTTATCGTAGGTATTTTATTTATCTTAAATACACTTGCACTTGGATACTTCTACAATAAAGATCTAAAACGCTCTATCGTTGATAGCGTCGATAGTAAATCTTTAGTCATACCAAAGTCAAACGACGTACCATCAGCTCCTAGTGCACCACAAACTCCAGCAAAATAACAATGATAAAAACACTTTTAGCGTCATTCTTGACGCTAACATTTGCTTTAGCAGACGCTCATATTTTAGTCTATCATCGCTTTGATGATCCAAGACATACAAGCACTGATATTTCTATTAAAAATTTAAGAGAGCAGTTTGAATATTTCAAAAATAATGGCTATGAAGTCGTTAAACTCTCAAAGCTAGTCGATGCTGTAAATGCTGGTGAAAAAATACCTGATAACTGGATCGTCATCACTGTAGATGATGGTTATAAAAGTTTCTATGACAAGGCCCTTAGTGTATTTAAAGAGTATAACTATCCATTTGCGCTAATGCTTTATGTGGAAGCCAGTGCAAATAAATATGGCGATTATTTGGATTTTGATCAGATTAAAGAACTTGAGGCTTATGGCGAAATTGGGTACCACTCGTACGCTCATCCAAGGATGACAAAACTTAGCGATGAGGCATTAAGAGAGGACTTTCAAAAGGGCGTTGAGACCTTTGAAAAGCACATGGGCTATAAGCCAAAATTCTTTGCAGTACCTTATGGTGAGATTGATAGTCGAGTTGTAAAACTTGCAAAAGAATTTGGTTTTTTAGCCCTTTTAAACCAAAACTCAGGTGCTGTTTCAGACAAAAGTGATGTTTACGATCTTTATAGAACGCCCGTAATGAACGGTACCAAAATAGCACTAACATTTAATAGCAAATTTTTAAATGCCCAGTGGATATTTCCGGATAGCTACCCACAAAATAATGCAATAGACAAACTTATTATAAAAACTGATACAAATGCTAGTGAAGGTAATTTTTTCATGACTGGCTTTAATGGCTTTAAAAAGGTACCTATGACAAATGGTGTTTTTGAGTGTAAATTTAACCCACCTCTTGATAAACGCAAAGTTTTAATATCACTAAAAGTAGATCATCAACGAAGTACAAAACTTCTAATAAAGGACATCAATGCTAAATAAAATTTACGAAACACAAAAAGAAGGCTGCGAAAAAGCAATAGCTTCATTAAAACGCGACTTTACAACGCTTAGAACGGGCAAGGTAAATATTAATATTGTAGATCATGTAATGGTTGATTATTACGGCTCACCAACTCCGCTCAACCAAGTAGCCACTGTGCTTACAAGCGACGCTTCAACTATCGCTATCACACCTTGGGAAAAGAGCATGATAAAAGCGATCTCTTCAGCTATCCAAGCAGCAAATATCGGCGTCAATCCAAATAGTGATGGTGAGAGTGTTAAGCTATTTTTCCCACCTATGACCGTCGAGCAACGCCAAGAAAATGCAAAACATGCAAAATCAATGGGGGAAAAAGCCAAAGTTAGTATAAGAAACGTAAGAAAAGATGCAAATGATGAAGTCAAAAAGCTTGAAAAAGACAAAGCTATAACTGAGGACGAGAGCAAAAAGGGACAAGATGAGGTTCAAAAGATAACTGACACCTACACTGCAAAAATCGATACTCTTGTAAAAGAAAAAGAAGCCGAGCTTTTAAAAATCTAAAATTTTTAGAAATTTTTCCTTATCTAGCTACTTTTATGTGGCTAGATATTCTCTCAAAATAATATTTCAAAAAAATATTTATTAGCAAGTAGTTTATTTTTTGTCTGTTGTACTTTTATCTATTAAATATAAATAGAACCTAGACTACATAAAACATAGCCGCCACTTTAACTTTAAACTATTTTCATGGATTGCTTTAGTTTAAATTCTTATTTTGGATTCGTCTTAAATTCTTTATTCAATATTATTAATTTTACATATATTTATACACAGGATTACTACCTATTATGTATTTTGGATGTGCTACTACAAATATTATTTTGAGAATTTAAGATAGTTAAAAATAAAATATAAAAACTCTTAAACCTTCCCTTATCTTACAATGTCTTACTTTGAATAAGAAATTTACTACTATTTTTAGTTTTAGTAAATTTTGGACTGAATATTTATGAAAATTTTCTTATAGCCATTATGAATGATAAATCTAGGTAATGCTTTATAAAATAAACAAGGAATTAGATAGGTGGCCGGGAGATAGGGACACCTAGAGTGTAAAAACATTTTTCATTACTACAAGTACCTAAAAATTGGATTTCTATGGCATTTTTAAGAGTATAAATTTTGACTCTTTCTGGGTAAAAAGATGTAACAAGCCTATGTAACAAGTCTAGCACCATTAATTCCTTTCCTCTGCGATATTTTATATAAAATTTCGTCCAAAATTTTAGACGATTTTTATTTAAATATATTAATCGGCAACCGCCAGGTTACCTAGATACTTAGTCTTTTGCCTGACGCTATCGCACCTTCAAGCGTGCTTAGCGTTAGCGAATCGTTGTCTGGGTTTAGTAGTCTATCGAGAGCGGCGCAACTGGTTTTCATGAGCTTAGTCATCTTTGTTTTGGTTGCACATTCCAGCTTTAAGCTAACCTCCGATATAACCAACAAAAGGCTTTGTATTTACCGTATATTATATCAAATGCTCCAATTTTCCATCCTAAGCTCGCTTATATCTTTAAAATCTTTTTCATTATTCGTAACCAAAACAAGATCATTACTAAGCGCTACGGCGGCAATCAGCATGTCCATATCGCCTATCCTTCTGTTTTTATTTCTCATCTCAAGCCTTATTTTGCCGTAGCTTGCCGCGCATTTGCTCGTAAAATCCAAAACGCCGAAATTTGAGATAAAATCGCTCATGAGTCTTAAATTTAGCTCTTTTTGAGTGGAATTTTCTATACCGTAAAACATTTCGGCTATCGTTATGCTGGAAATAAAAATATCTTTTTTGCCATGTTTGGTCAAATGGCTTAGTATATTTTGACTGTAAGGCTCGGTGCTAGAAATCAAGTAACTACAAATATTAGTATCGAGCAAAAACATTATTTAAATCCAAAATTTCGCTCTTGAGGCAAGCTTGGCTCGGCTCTTTCAAATTTAACTCCAGCATCTTTTAGCTCGTTCAAAGTCTTAAATAGTCCGCTCCATTCATCATCTTTAACCGGGGTTAAAACCACTTCGTTATTATCAAAACTCTTTAGTATAAACTCTTTGACGTTGTGTAAATTTAGGCTTTTTGGAAGCCTTAGTGCCAAAGAATTACCGCTTTTGAATACTTTTAATCTAGCCTGCATTATTGCACCCTCTCGTATATATTTTTCTAAGTATATACTGAGCGAGATAAAAATATTCTTATATTTTGCTCGTTTATAGTGTCGGCATTGCAATGTTTTTCGATAAATCTTATGCAAAAGGTAAAAAAGTGAAAATGAGTAAAAATGTGGAGCAAATAGCGTTAAGAGCGTTTTTGTATAGGTATGGGCGTAAGGTAAAAAATGGGAACTTAAAATGTAAAAATCTAGGCATTTTTTCGCATTTTGAAATCCAAACTTCAATTTGCCTCAAAAACTTCAAAACCCCTTTAAATCACACCTTTTCTGATATGCGCTACGACGCACCCTATGATACTACAATTTTCTAAATTCTCACCGCCGATTACGATGAGTTCATATTTCTCGTTATCCGAAAATAGCGTTATAGCTCTTGTTGTTGGGTTTTTCTATAGCCTTTTAACGAACACGTCGCCTTCGTAGTTTGTAACATATACGTTGCCGCTAATGACGTCACCCATGTTTACGGTACCTATAAAAGCAGTTCGCCATTAGCAGTAGTGGGCTCCATACTGTCGCCTTTGGCATTAATTATATGGACTTTTGGATAGTCGCCACCAATGCGCAAAAGCCTTGCAGGAAGTTCTCCGTAAAAGCTAACGCAATAGGCGCTTCGTTGTAGTTTATCGCTCCATCTACGATGCTCGCGTAGGTATCTTCAAAATATGGCACGGCTATAATGCTGTTTTCTTCGGCATTGTCATTTGATTTGTTTTGGGTTTTAAGATCAGATGGGTTTACGACAGAATTTTGATGAATTACGACACAAGACCGCACCCATAAAAACGGGCAATCTTAAAAGAGACATAATGGTATTTGAAGTAACCGAAAGCGAGGTAAAGGTAAGGCAATACCCTAAAAGCAAAATATGCCAAATACGTCTAAGACGGCACGAGGGCGCACATCATAAAGCCCAAAAAGAAAAAGGCTTTATACTGGGGCGTGTGCCCGGTAAAAAGAGTAAATCATCCCGGCATAAAAGCAAATCCATATCTGCTAAACGCTTAGAATATCTATAAAAACGGCGGTTTGAAACGTGCTAGCGATGAGCTAGCGCAAAGTGTGGGCGGGGAGATAGTAAAAGAGATCAAGACTAAAATTCTTTGACTTTTCCCATATTTTACGACGATTTTATTAAAAAATTGTATAATTCTACCTAAAATAGAGGATCATATATGAATAGGGAAGATGTTATAAGAAGCGCAGTAAAAGGTTTTGCTTTACTTAGTTATGAGATAGAGTACAGACAGACATTAAGCGACTACTCTCTTAACATATATTCTGAGAATCTATATAGGGATATGTTAAATACCATATATGGATATGATCTAAAAAATGCCAATATAGACAACAAAAATGCAGAGTATATAGATCTAGCGGATGAAAAAAATAAAATTTTTATCCAAATTACTTCGACGAAGACAAAAGCAAAAATAGACAATACGCTTAAAATTTTAGAAACGAAGCCAGATTTTCAAATCAAAATTTTGTATTTGCTAGACAAACCTAGTCCACGCGATAGTAGCTTTGATGAGTGGAGAAACAAATATAGTATAGATATTGAGAAAAGTCTAATAGACGCAAAGGACTTATTGGAAGATATAAATAATCTAGAGCAAACAGAACTAGAAAAAATTTATAATTTTTTTGATATTCAAATTTTAAAAAATTATACAACAGAGGTGGTTTTAAATTTAGTAATCAAGCATATTTTAAGACAATATAGAAAAAGAGATATTAATTTTTTAGATGATTTTAACAACACAAAGGAAGTCGATAAAAAACTAGAGATAAATAATCTAAATGAAAGAATAAGCATTGAAATTAAGCGCGGGTTGGATTATAGAGATAGCATAGAAAAGCTTAATGACGATACGACAATGTCTGATTTGCAGGACTTTATAGTGCATGAAATATATAGGGAGATATTATTAAAACATATCAAAGAGATAAACGCTAACATTGGCGACATAAAAACGAAAAGCGTTGATGAACTGCATTATGATTTTTATAACTCTTTAGACCTTAATAAAATATTTGTCGAGCTATATAATGAAATTACAAGCTACTTTGACGTAAAAGATTTTAATGAAGCAAACATAGCTTGGATAATCATTAGTTATTTCTTTGAAATTTGCGATATAGGTGCAAAAAATGATAATGCCGACTAAAATAGTTAAACCGGCTGATTCTGTAATTAGCATATCGGCGTATATACTTAAAATTTTAAAGAATGGTAGTATTAATACAGACGACTTAATTAAAAAACTAAATGAAATATACTATAAAGAGATTAGTATTGAAAAAATGCTTTTGTGTCTAGATTTTTTATTTATAATCGGCAAAATAAGGAGCGATGATGACTTTATTGAGCTTAATTTGCGATAACCCAAAATTTAAAGCTTTAAAATTTAATAAAGATCTTAATATAGTAGTAGGCAAACAATTAAATCAGGATCAAAAAGACACAATAAACGGTATAGGCAAAAGCCTATCACTAGAGATGCTTCACTATATGCTAAATGCAGGCATTTCTCAAAAAATGCAAGATTTTTTAAAAGACTATGGAAATTTTAAGCTTAGTTTTGTTCATGACAATAAAGGTTATGTAGTAGAAAAAAATTTTAAAGAGAATGAATGGATTGTTAACGACAAAAGCTATAATAAAATAGGTTATGCAAATGAGCTAAATAAAATTTTTAGCAATACAATCAACTCTGATAAAATTTCTTTTAGACAAGTGTTTAACTGCTTTGCTAGAAGGAGCGGGCATTATGATACGTTAAGACAACAAAATATAGAACCCAACGACTACGGACAAAGGCTTGTTAACTTGTTTTTATTGGGTGTAGATATAAAGCTACAAGAGGAAAACCATAAACTAAAGGAGATATTAAATAGTCTAAAAATAGCCAAAAAAGAGCTAGAAAAATATGAAAAACAAGTACCAAAGAAAAATATTAAAGATATAGAGGATGAGATACGAAGCACGCAAGAAAATTTAAACCTTTTTGTTGTGGCTAAAAACTATAATGAATTAAAAGAGCGAGCAAACTCTTTGACTAAAGATCTAAATAATATTAGAAACGAGATATATAGATTACAAAGAAATGTGGCAATAAAAGAGGCGAATTTACTCACTTCTGAAAATATAAGTATAGACTTAGAAGAGATAAAAAATATCTATGACGAGGCTAAAGTATTTTTTGAGGATAAAGTGTTAAAAAGACTTAATGAGGCTCAAAACTTTCATAATCAATTAGCAAAAAGTAGAAAAAATAGAATCTCAGCAGAAATAGATGAAATACGTCAAAGACTAAATGAACTAGAACGCAATAGGGATATAATAGGGGATCAAAGAGACCAGCTTTTAAAAGACCTAAAAAATAGCGGGGCATTAGAAGAGCGAGATGTATTAAAAGATAGAATATTGACGCTAGAGAAAGAAAAAAAAGATTTAGAAATTTATAGCGTGACGTTGGAAAATTTTCAAAAAGACAAAGCCAATATCGACTATAAAATAGCAGAGATCAAAAAGGATACGATTAAATATATGGAGGATGATAGGCTTAAGCTTGATATCATAGAAAACAAATTTAGAGATATTGTTAAAAGATTTTATAACAATAACGGAGGGTCTCTCAAAATCACAATGACTCAAAATGCAAAAAATTTGTTTAACATAGATGTAGAAATCCCTAAAGATGGTTCTTTGTCTATCGGGAATGTTAAGACCTTTTGCTATGACGTATTACTTTATACATTAAATCCTCATATCTTAGGTTTTTTAGCACATGATGGCGAACTGTTCTCAGAAATGGACAAAAGACAAAAAGCCACCATCTTTAAAATTATATTAGATAAAGTTAAGAGCGGCAATTTGCAGTATTTCGTAAATATAGGAGATACTTCATTTAATGAGATATTAAATGATGATACGGGGATACTGAGCGATGAAGATAAAAAATTTATAGAGTCAAAAGTAATACTTCAGATTAGCGAAGATCAGAATACTTGGCTATTTGGTCAAAAATTTGATTAAGCAATAATATACGCCTTGCCCCTCTTGTCCCTCACCTTTTCAAAGTAGCTAAGCGCCAAGGCTAACGCCCAAAAGCGGTCTGCGTGTCCGTGTTCGTTGCGGTCGCTGTCGTAGGTAAAGCTTTTAGCGCCGGCTTTTCGCTTTATAGCGTGAAGATCGGCTATTAATGCCGGATCGTTTGGTATGATTATACTTTTATCTTCAAAGTGCTTTTTTAAATTTAGAGCCATAGCTTCTTTGCTGTTTTGTGTAAAATAGATCCCTTGCACCCTTGAAGGAAAGCGCCTTTTTACCTTTTCGGCTACGCTCATGCCGATACCGGTTTTATCTATCTTTTGCATAGCCAAAGGGTTTAGGCGCAAAAAGTCTATGAGTAAATTTTCTTGCGTTTCAAAGCTTGCTTTGGCAATAACGTCTAGCACGCTTAGCTTCTTTACGCCGCCTTCGTCGTATACGGCTATATGAGCCGATCTATCTTTCGTACGGTCGACGTCAAATCCCGCATATTGCGGAACGCTTTTAGCCGGAAGTGCCGGCGCATAGTCTTTTATACAACTTTTTATAAGTTCCACGCTTAAAAGCGCGTTTTCGTCGTCTATGAATTGGCACTCGTACACACTCGCCCATGTATCGGCGTCAAAAAGATCGCGCATAGTTTCAAGATCGAAATTTAGTCCGTCCTCTATGGCCCTGTAAATATCTACTCTATGCCTTGAAAACATATAGTATTTTGTTTCGTTATCGAATAGCTCGTGAAATAGCGAATTCTCTTCAAACGGAGTAGATAGGATAGTGAGGCTACCCGCTACCGCGCCGATAGAGGGTACGAAAGCGTGCCAGATACGCTTTTGATTTTAGAATGTTTCACTCTATAATGAGCTTTAGCTCCAAAACCAACCAAACCATCATAAGCCCTCCAGCAATCAGAATAAATAGTAGAACCATCAAGCTCGCTATACTGCGATAATATAGCTGTAAGATATATGCAGAGCTATTCCGCTCTCGCCGAAAACATCTATAAAATTACCAGTTATACAAATAACGTCAAAATTTGGTTTAATATCTTTGATAAATTTGAACCACGATTTATTAAAACAGAAATCCGTTGCGTGAATAGTTTTTTTTGGGAAAATCTTGAATTTTATTGAAATTTTGGTATGAGTCGTATAAAAACATTAGGCTCAAGATAAGCTAAGCGGATTTTTAGCTGTGACTTCGTCTTGCTACTTATAAGACCTCTTATCAATTTTAATAATTTCTGATATAAGCTTTCCTGTGTGGTTTTAGTATTATATCTAAACTCTACTTCGCTACGCTCGTAGCTGCAAGTAGAACGCATTCCTTTATGTGCAACAGAAAATTCTCTTTCTTAATGCCTTTAAATTTAGATAATCTATGCTTAGCATATCCCCAGAAATTCTCAATGCCGTTTATATGGTTTTTACCATTAGCGAATTCGTTTTTGGAGTGTTTTACCCTGCAATAAGCCTTCGCTCCGTAATCAACTAAGCCATCATAGGCTTTCCAGCAATCAGAGTATATAGTAGAGCTATCAAGCTCACTAAATTCCTTCAGTATCGGCAATAGCTCATTAGCAGAGCAGTTTTTAACTATTTGGGTATAGATCTTACCGTTACGCTTTAGCATTCCGTCTATTTACAGCTACGGGCGTAGCGAAATAGAAATACTGGTGTTTTATTTGCTGCGCCTCTACCTCTTTTTCCTCTTACTCGCTTAGCTCCGTTCTGCTCGCAGTTACGAGCGAAGCGAAGTAAAAGTAGCTTTCATCTATTTCAAAGCAAGGCTTCTAGGCGAGCTTATTTTACTCGTTCGCTTAACGCTCGGGTTCAAATGCAATCTTTTACGCGAGTTTTTAAACTTTGGAGAAAATTTGCACCAATCTTTTACTTAAATTTAAAGCCCGTTTGCGAGCTTAAATTTAGCTTTGCGGCTCGGGACAAGCCCAAAAACTGCGCGCAAAAATAAATCAGGCAGGCAAACTAAGTATTTTACGGCGTAAATTGAGCCCGTCGATGCGAAATTTAAAATTTCAAATCGTTTGCTAAATGCGACCGCGCAGTATCTCTTAAAAAAGAGAACAATACGCTAAATTTAACTATCTTTTCGGCCTAAAAGCGCTACCGCGCTCAAAATCGCCGCCGCGCCGCTTATCAAAAACGCAGCCAAAGAAGTGGCGCCTAGAGAGAATTTATCTAGCGCATAGCCTCCGAATAACGCCCCAAGAGCTATGCCCGCGTTAAACGATGATGCGATATCGCCGGCGTTTGGAGCATACTTTTTAGCTAGAATCAAGATCAAGGACTGAAGTACGGGCACGCTTATAAATGCCGCTAAACCCATCAAAGCCACACTTATTGGCCCCAAAACGAGATTGCTTTGCGTAAAATAAAATCCCAAAAGCACCGCCGACTGAGCCGTAAATATCCAAAAGACGGATTTGGCCGGGTTTTTGTCGCCGAATTTACCTCCTAAAGAGTTGCCGACGGCTATCATCACGCCGTATCCGACCAGCACTATGCTTACATATTTAGAGCTTATGCCGGTGATTTCTTGTAGGATCGGCGATAAATACATAAACGTCGCAAACGTCCCGCCGTATCCCAAGATCGTAACGAGAAGAACCAATAAAATTTTGTCGTTTGCAGCTAGCTTTAGCTGTTCTTTGACGCCAGGCGCGGTAGTCGCTTTTTGGCTAGGTACTTGGATCGCCGTCATAGCTAGCGATACCAAAGAGACAACAACGATGCCCAAAAAAAGGCACCCTCAAGTCGAACGTATCGCTAAGATACGTTCCAAAAGGCGCTCCTATGGCGGTGGCTACGGTAAAACCGCTAAAAATAAAAGCTATCGCGCTTGAGCCTAATGTTTTTATACGACTCATACTAAAATTTCAATAAAATTCAAGGCACCCCAATGACAATCCTCTACGCGACAGATTTGTTTGCAGTGACAATCACGACGTAGGGCTGGCTTACGAGCAAGAGTGGCTAAACGATATCTTAAATATTTACGCTGATAATGCCGTAAAAGAAATAGACGGAATAAAATTCGGTTGCGCTACATATTTGAGGCCTAGCTATGAAAATTTGCCCCAGTGTGATGTTTTGCTATCTCATGTACCGCCTGCATACACAAAGGCTTCCGTGGGCGCTAGCAGCGATAATTACGGTAGCGAAAAGCTTTATAACGCTATTAGCAAGCGCGTCATAGCTCCACTTCTTTGCAGACATATTCATAGTCCATTAAAAAATATATGCAGGCTAAAACACACTATGATTTATAACCCGGTTACGACAAGAATTTAAAAGACCCAAAAATTAGCGTTGTGGAGGCGTGAAACCGTAAATTTGACCTTTGGCAAAAATAATATCAATTGTGCTATATTAAGTAAAAATTTAAGGAACAAAAAATAACGAATGCTGTTATGCTTCAAACTAAAGACGGCTTTACGCTGACTAGTGATGTTATTAACGCTATGAAGCAGCTATTTGGCGAAAAAATCAACGTAATAGAACTTGACGGCGATACGATCGAGGTGCTTAGCGACGAGATAAGCCGGACGCCCTTGGTTCAAGTCTCCCCCGTGACACCAGAATACACTATTTTAGGCACTAGTAGTGATGCTTTTGTTCTTTCCCTTTCTTTAAAATTTCCTTTAAGAGTGGAACACTTAGTTACTAAAGTGGGACAGTCTCTTAAAAATTCCAACGATTATAAAGTCATCACCCTTTTAATATCATAAAAATAGATTTGCTTTAAATTTCTACTTCTAGCTTTTTATCTCAAACTCCTTTAAATACACACTTTTAATCTCCATCATTTTAATATTTTTAATTTTCTTTCTTAAAAAATAAACTTTTTTACAAAATTTTGCATTTCTAGCTGAAATTTTTTTCAAAATTGGTGTAATTACTATAAATATATTTTAAAAGGAAGAAAATGAAAATTTTTTCATTGATAGTAACTAGCACTACTAGTACGAAAGAATGTTTATATGGTGAGGTGATTTGCCATGGCTAATGCATATATAATAAACGATCATAACCTAGTTTTAAACGTGAGGTCAGATTTTTTAACATATGGTAGAACCATAGGTAGATTTGCACATGCATGTCGTGAGAAAAATCAAACCGAGCATATAAAGTATCTCAACAAAACCCCAGCCACTATTAATCGTTACAAGCTCCTAAGCGAATTTAATGGCAATGGCAATATGAGAGATGCTAACAGCAAAGATGATGAGCTGCATAATATAGCCTTTGTAAAGAATTTCCTTAAAGGTTTTCAAGAAAGCTTTAAAGAGGACTATACCGCGCAGTCTTATACACAAAAACGAAAGGGTATAGAAACTCTTATAAATAAGTCTTGGCGCAAAGATATGGCTGGTTTTTGTGAGATTATCATCACGTTTGGCACAGATAGGAAGAAAAAGCCAAAAGAAGGATTAAGCGAAGAAGAGTCAAAATTTGTAAATGAAAACATACACATGGATAGAGTAATGAGATTTGTAAATGCATACTGCTCAAAATATGGTGTAAAGTGCCTGCTCATAGCTGAACACAATGATGAGAAGACCAAACACTATCAGATAATCTTTACAAACTATAACTTTGAGAAGCATGCAAATTTGAGATTTAGCGGTAGGGCATAAACAGCAAAATTTGGCCAAGAGCTACAAGATATGGGCGCAGAGGCATTTAAAGGCCAGGTACTTCGCGGCAAACCAAGCAATAATAGACACAAGAGCTTAACCCAAATGCACCAAATAGCAAGTGAATATAAGAGCGAGAAAGAGTTAAAGGGCAAGATTAGAGAGTTTGTGGAAAAGAGAGTAAATAAGTATATGACAAAGGAAAAATTTTTATGGTTTGATGAGCATTTTAGGATAGAAGCTGATAAAAAAGAGGCTTATTTATCTAGTCTTACAAATTTAGTTTATGAACAAATGCAAGATAACATAACCATCACATCTGATGAGCAGCTAAAAGAACAAGTAGTGCTTCTTGCTGGGCAAGTAACAGAACAAAACAAGATCATAGAAGAAAATAAAGAGAAAAGCATAGAAGTCTTAAGAGAAAAAGAACAGCTAGAAAAAGAGCTAGATGATTTAAAAGAAACCCAAGCTGAGCAAGATAATGAGATAACGTATCTTAAAAACAGACTAAAAGCATATACTAATCAGCAAACAAAGATAGATGAACAAAATGCATTGATGAAGAACAAAGACATAGAAAATCAATCTCTAACACGTAAAACTGAAAGTTTGCAAAAAGAAAATTCTAAGCTAAAAGACTCCAATAACAAACATATAGGTCTTTTACTAGAAATAGCAAGTACCAATCCTGAGCTAAGAGATATGATAGCAAATGAAATTCCAGAGCTAAGGAGTAAATTTATAAAAGATGATGCTGGGATGGAGATGGGGTAAAAAGTATTCTTAAAATTTACAATGCAAAATCTATAAATTTAAACTATCCAGATCAAGCTAACCATGTAAATTCTATGTAGTAAAAATTTACATGGACTTGCAATATCGCGACATACTCTACGTAACACTCCTATATCTCATATAGACATACTCGTAAATTTTTCTCTCTACATACTGAGATACTTATATTATCATAACAATTAAGTAACTCTCCCTAGAGTGTATCGAAAAAGAGATTATCTACATCGGAAAATTTTAATCTTATCTTGCTCGATAGAGTAGCTCCTATTTCTTTTATCTTTTTTTATGTCGTTTTTAATAAAAAATACATAAAAACACTTTACTTAAAAATGTAGAGATATAAAAAGAAAATTTATAATATATTGAATACCGAATCTAAATCAAATATTACATAATAATAGTGGAAATAATATTCCATATAACTATATAGAATATTTTATTACTTCATATCAAGTTTATTTAAAAATTATTGCACTATAATTTTTTTAATTTTTGATATAAAAAATCATAATTATATCTATAAATATTTTAAATGAGATTAGCTATCAGCCAAGTTGCTACGACAGTACTACTTTAAAATAGTGTAAATCCAGTATTGTAAAGTCTATAAAGGATCTGAGTTTTTGCTACTTTATATGTCAAATGTCGTTTAAGGTATATTCCTCAAAAATCAATTCGGTTGCATACCAAGGAATGATTGTTTTTAGAAGTAGACGTTTATAGATGAATTAAACTTTAAAAACACTGTAGCGTTAGATGGGATGCCAAGAATTCTTTTAAAAAGATAAGTTGAGTTTATCAGTAGAGAATATGTAAAAACGCTGGATCTCAATTTGGTATTGCATATATTAGAAAGGGCGATATTTATTAGTTTTTAAGACAACTATATTATATAGTAAGGAGAGACAATATGAATAGACGTAGTTTTATGAGGCTTGGTGCAGCATTAAGTGTAACAGCGATGGCTCCCAATCTTTTTGCGAAGGAAAACTTTACGATGTGGGGCGCGCCGGCGATCCCTAGCGTTATAATGGCCGTAGCAAGCATGCAAGGCGAGCTAGCAAAGACTCATGACGTAAGGTTGCGTATTTGGAATAGTACGGATCAACTCCGAGCAGGCGTAGCTAATAGGGAAATAAAAATTACTATGGCGCCATCAAACGTGGGAGCAAACATGCGAAATCACGGCTTAAATTTAGCTATGCTAAATTTGCTTAGCCTTGGTACGATACAAGCCATGGTAAAAGATGAGAATATAAAAACTTTTGAAGATTTTATCGGCAAAAAATTAATAATTCCTTTTAAGGGTGATATGCCTGATTTGGTTCTGCGAGCGCTTTGTAAAAAACGAGGAATAGATATTTCCAAAATAGACATTACGTATACGCAGACGCCGCCGGAAGCTGCAGGATTATTTTTACAAAAAGATTATGATATTTTAATCGCCCCTCAACCTCTTCCGGCAGCAACCATACTGCGCGGGAAGAAAATGGGGATAGCGGTACATTACGGAGTAGATATTCCTAAGGTCTGGGGAGAAAGCTTTAATACCAAGCCGTACATTCCGATGGCGGGCATTATAGTCGACGTAGATTTTTATAAAGCAAATTTGCCTCTATTTGATACGCTTCATAGCGACTTAACTAACGCTCTATCTTGGATCAAAGATAATAAGCAAAGTGCTGCCAAAATAGGAGCCGAATATCTACCGGTTCCAGAGCCGGCACTGGTTAATGCATTTGATAGGGCAAATTTGACGGTAACAAAAGCTCGCGATATGCAAGATGAGATAATGTCATTTTTTGAAACTATTTTTGAGTTTAATCCAAAGCTTTTGGGCGGTAAGATGCCCGACAAGAGTTTATTTCTATAATTAAAGATAAATTTATAAAAAAGGATAATGTCATGTTAAAACATATTTTGTGTTTATTATTTGTTTCTCTAAATATTTCGTTTGCTATGACAAACGAACAGATTGATGAATTTATATCAAAAAATAGCGTAGATATTCAGACTTTAAATGGAGTCCCAAATAAAGTTTACGCCAGTAATCCGCCGTTACTATTTTTGCTATATGCCGTTGCTCCCGAGAAAGTCAGCGGTATAAATTCTAGTTTCGGCAAAAGAGAAAAGCCGTATCTAAAAGAGAGCATGATTAACCAGCCGGTAGTAGGAGGATTTTTCGG
The DNA here is from genome assembly GCF_002165775.1 of Campylobacter concisus. Taxonomy (NCBI): domain Bacteria; kingdom Pseudomonadati; phylum Campylobacterota; class Epsilonproteobacteria; order Campylobacterales; family Campylobacteraceae; genus Campylobacter; species Campylobacter concisus. The sequence continues at coordinate 87,541 of NZ_NDYP01000007.1, forward strand.
GCAAGGCAAAATTCCAAATATGGAAATGCTTTTAAAGCTAGATCCTGATTTGATACTGGTAAATTCTGATTCTAAAAATACTCAAAAGAAATTCAAAGAAACCCTGGGTGAAATAAAAAAACCTATGCTGTACTTAAAAGGCTATGAATTAGAAGACTATATCGACTCTCTTGAAGTTTTGGGCAAAATTTTAGATAAGCAAGATAGAGCAAAAAAGCTAATAGAGTATTCTAAAAAAACCATGGATATTTCAAAAGAGCTTAATGAATATATAGCAAAAAACTCGGTTGTTAAGCCTAAAATATACTATGCCGAAGATCCCGACGGACTAGCTACCGAATGCGAGGGCTCATGGCACACTAGGCTTATAGAGCTAAGCGGTGCCGAAAATGTGCATAAATGCAGCGGAAACCCGGATGCTACGGCTTATGGGCACATCAAAATTAGCTTTGAACAAATAGCCGAATACGATCCTGATATTATATTAATTTTCGAGAAGAGCTTTTATGATAAAATCTATGACGATCCTAAATGGCAAATACTAAAAGCCGTAAAAAATAAAAGAGCTTATTACTTACCTCGCGAACCGTTTTCTTGGTTTGATCGCCCGCCTTCATTTATGAGATTCATAGGGCTTAAATGGCTTATAAATTTAACTCACCCTGATGTATTTAAATTCAATATGAATAAGGAAGTTAAGGACTTTTATAAATTATTCCTAGAGGTTGACATAAGCGATAACCAAGTAAAAGAGCTTATAGGTGAGTAAAAAAGCCTTTACGTTTTTAAGTATCTTATTACTAGGGTTTATGTTACTTTCGGTACTAATAGGAAAATACGGCTTTAATGTGGAAGATTATCTGACGTATTTTAAAGCCGTTATAAAAGGCGAAGACTTAAAAAATTATCAAGTTATGCACACTTTGATAACGGAAATTCGCCTTCCTAGAATAATGGCCTGCATTATAATAGGTGCCAGTTTGGCTATTTCTGGCTCAGCATACCAAGCCATGTTTGTAAACCCTCTAGTAAGCCCGTCAATACTTGGGGTTTTAAGCGGTGCCGGATTCGGCGCCGCCATAGGAATGTTTTTTGGATTAAACGAATATCTCATTCAGCTTAGTACCTTTGCGTTTGGTTTTATAGCGGTACTAACGGCCTTAAGTATATCGGCTTTTTACTCGCGCTCAGGTAGTATTATAGTATTGGTTCTTGGTGGCGTTATTAGCGGTTCTCTTTTTACGTCCTTACTATCAGCATTAAAATACGCAGCCGATCCAAACGACTCATTGCCGGCTATTACTTATTTTTTAATGGGTAGCCTAGGGTTTGCTTCGAAGAATTTTATTCAAATTTCGATTCTACCGATGTTTGCAGGAATACTATTGTTAGCCTTTAGCGGCAAATATTTAAATGCGCTAAGTTTGGGAGAAGAAGAGGCCAAAAGTCTGGGCATAAATGTTGCTATGGTTAAAATTTTCGTTATTTTGGTTGCTACTTTTATTAGCGCCTTAAGCGTAACGATAGCCGGCATTATCGGATGGATAGGTCTCATAGTCCCACATATGGCTCGTTTTATATTCGGGGCGGATAATCGTGCCGTATTGTCTAGTTCAGCTATGATAGGTGCTATATTTTTACTCTTTTGCGATAACTTTTCGAGACTTATGTTTACTTTTGAAGTCCCGATAGGTATAGTAACTTCACTGTTTGGAATACCTATATTTATTCTAGTGCTTCGTAGAGCTAAAAAGAGTTTTTAATGATAGAAATCAGAAATCTAAAATTCGGATACAAAGATAAGAATATACTAAACGGTATAAGTTTTAGTATCAAAAAAGGCGATACGCTTAGTATTCTGGGCGCAAACGGTAGCGGTAAAAGCACTCTCCTGCGTATTATGCTTGGATTTTTAAAATTCGAGGGTACGGTAAATATATGCGGTAAAAGCGTAAGGGGTTACGAAAAAAAAGAACTTGCAAGGCTTATAGCCTACGTTCCTCAAACGCATGCCCCGTCATATGAATATAGCGTATTTGACATAGTATTAATGGGCGCATTGTGCAGAACGTCTTTATTTTCTAACTTTAGCCTTGCCGATAAAAAGCTTGCCGAGTATGCATTGGAAAGAATGGGTATTTTAGAGCTAAAAGATGAACTTTATACTAGAATAAGCGGTGGACAAAGGCAGCTGGCATATATCGCTAGAACCTTAGTACAAGGCGCCAAAGTTATTTTTATGGACGAACCTACGACCGGGCTTGACTTCGGCAATCAAATTAAACTACTTGAAATGATAAAGACGCTAAAAGACGAGGGGTATACTTTCGTACAAACTACTCATTACCCTCGTCACGCTAAATTTGTTTCAAATCTAGTATTGTTTTTAAAAGACGGCAAGATACTGGATTTTGGAAAGTGCGATGAATTGATAAATCCATCAAATATAGATAAGATTTACGGAATAGATTATCAAAAATATGAGGACAAATTATGATATTACCTTCTAATTACGATAGGCTGGATTTTAATAAGCTTTATAAGGAGCAAAGAACAAATAGCTCTTTTATTAGGAAATCAGTAGCCAAATGGGACGTTAAGGCAGCAAGCTTTAGTGAGAGCGTACTTAAGAGCGGCTATGTTAAAGACTTTATCTCAAGAGTCGATTTTGATGGCGCAAGAACGCTTCTTGATTTCGCATGCGGCGCCGGAGCATTAAGCATAGCTGCAGCAAATAAGGTAGACAAAATTTACGGTTATGATTTTTCGTCGAAAATGCTAGAATTCGCAAAACAAAACTCTCGGGATTTTAATTGTAAAAATATTGAATTCGCGCAAAAAGCATTCGAAGACGACTTTAGCGACGTACCTGAGTGCGATATTACATTTGCATCTCGTTGCCTTGACGTAGATGACTTAAAACAAGCCCTAGAGAAATTACTTTCAAAGACGAAAAAAGCCCTTTATATTACTTTTAAAGTCGGTAGTTTCATTAATGAAGACGTTTTAAATGCTCTTGGAAGCAATATTGAAAAAAGACCAGACTTTATATATTTAATAAATATTTTATTCCAAATGGGATATCTTCCAAAGCTAGAGTATATACAAACTTCATGCGGTGACGGAATACCTGAAACTATCGACGATCTTGTTAAAAAAATACAATGGGGACTTTCGAGAGAGCTTACGGAGCCGGAAGTTTATAATCTCAATAAGTACTTTAACGGCAACCACTTTGAGCAAAAACAAGAATATATGAACTGGGCTTTCATAAGAGTAGATAAATAAAGTATAAGCCGGTACTTATTTTTCTATCTAAAAATTTAAGTTTCTATAATTTTATTTTTTATTTTAGCTACTAAAAAACGTTGAGGTAGAAATATCAAATTTTAGTAAAACTTACGATAAAGTATCGGTTTTTATTTTACTCATTGTTATTTTTTGTAAGAAGTCAAACAAGGTTTTATTAAGAAAAACTTAGACATTTTATCATTAAAAGTCATATTTAGTGTATAAATCTCGTCTAAGTTTTTATATTTTTCTTTTGCTTGGCCAAAGAAAAATTTTGGCCGTCTGCCAAGACCTTACAGCAAGCTCAGCCCGAGCTTGCTAAGTAAGTTTATCAACATATAAAAATGTTGATGCTTAATAGGGGTGAATCTAGATAATTAAAGTGTATGGTAGCATAATTTTACGCAATGTTACATAAGGTAAAGCCACGTAAAACACGTATAGTGAAGTACGGTAAGGTAAAACACGTATACCAAAGTGAAACCACGTAAAATAGGTATACCCAAGTATAGTAACGTAAATTACGTATAGTAAAGTAAGTATACGTAATTTACGTATAGTGAAGTTATGTGAAGTATAGTTAAGTGAAGTTAGGTTAAGTATAGTAGGGTATAGTGAAGTAAAACACGTATACCTAAGTAAAACCACGTAAAGCACGTATAGTGAAGTAAAGTTACGTAATAAAATGTATTATGAGATATATTAGTAACTTACCATTTCAACTTTTGCTTTTAACACACTAGCATTTATATTTGTAGCATAGGTTCCTAATAAAATTTTATACTGCTTCTCATGTCCTACTATTTGAGCTATGATATTTGGCTCTACTTCTTGTTGGACAAGCGTATCTATAAAATAGTGCCTAAAAGAGTAAAAAGTCTTTTGCTTATCGCTACTTATTAGTTTTCGTTGTATTTGGGATCTAAAAATTTCAGAAAAGTCTTTATTACTTACTTTAAAGATACTTTTGTTTGTACTAGCTCTTTGTTTTACAAACTCCATTAGTCCAAGTTCTATTAGCTTGCTATGCACTGGCACGAGTCTTATGGAATTTATATTTTTAGTACTCTTTCCATCATCTCTATTTATGCTAAAGCAAAGCACGTTATTGTGCTGCACGATGTCACGTGCTCTTAGATAAAAGCTTTCTGGAAGATATCGAATGCGTACTGCAAGACGGAAGCGTGAATATAAAGGCGATGGATGATTTTTCGCAGCTTAGGGGAGTTTTAGAGTCCTTGCCCATAAACGAAACTAGCGTAGTTTTAATCAATAGTAAAAAATCGGTTGAGGCCATAAAAGAATACGCCTTGCCAAGGGACAAAAGCATAGACGTGCTTACGATGCAATCTATCAAAGGCCTTGAGGCTCAAAATATCGTTATACACAACTTTTTGCCGTTTCTGCAAACGACGCTAAAAAACGACCGCAAGCTATTTTATAGAAAAATTTATGTTTTATTAACTAGAAGCAAGGAAAATTTATACGTTTCGATTCCGGAAAATCTTGACGAAAATTTATCCGATGGGATTAAAAACGTAATAGAAACTATAAAAAATACGCAAGCATAGCAAAAGCTACCGAAGGGCCGAGTAAAGACGAAAAAACTGCAAGCTCAAAAATAAAACTAGCCTCCATAAAACCCGTGCTAAGAGATATAAAAGAAGGAGCCGAGCTAGTGGTAGCCGGAAGCGAACTGTTTGCCATAATAGCAGGGCTATTTGGCTAGAATTTAGCCTTAAATTTGGGCTTGTAACTACCGACCAAATCATGAAAGCTAATTTTACACACATGCCTACATACTAAGTTTTATCAAAATTCGGCAGATTACGGTGTCTTATTTCATTTTGCAATCATGGCGATGGGTTTATTTTTTGTTTTTCTAGGTTTTCTAGGTTTTACGTGTTCGATTTGATTTTTTGGGATATTCAAATATTCAAACATATCTTCAAAGACGTTAAGCCCTTGTATTGCTAATATTTTTGAATCTGCATACTCGGATTGCGAGTATGTACCCTGTGTCATATCGGGTGCACAACCCAGTATAGTTTTGGTTATTTTATATTTTACTTGATCTTCGATATCGTCTTTTTTCAAATTTTCCGAATGCCCGAGCAATTTCTTATCCGTACCTACATAGTCCTTAAAGCCAGCAAGAACCAGCCACTCATCGATCGCGTTAGCAAAATTTCCTCTAAGTCTATGGACGCTTACCGTATTATCTTTTATTGCCTTATCTATATTATCTTTTATTGCCTTATCTATTTCGGCATTGAGAGCTTTGGATAGAGTTCCTTTGTTTGAATATACTTTTTTAATTTTTGCAATCCAGTCGTATTTGTAGAGATCTTTTAATAATGTATGCAATGGTATATTTCTATAAAATATCTTTCCAGCACCTTGCTTCGCAGTTTTTACCTTTAAAAACGGATGATTGCAATCCGTATAAAAACTATCTTTATTTAAATTATAAAATTCCTCCGTTCTTACGCCAGTTATTAGTAGAAATCTTAAACAATCTAAAATTTCTTTGCGCGCATTATCATGTTTGCCACTAAATATCTTTTTGAGCTCTTCAGGGGTAAAATTTCTTTTATCTGTTACGTTTTTATTTACCCCGTAGTTACTAAGTTTTTCAAACGGATTATTGTTTACTTGCTTTATTAATACTATATAGTCGAAAAAAATTCTTAACCTACCTATTATATTATTTAATGTTTTTTTGCTTATTGTTTTACCTTTCTCATCTTTTTTTGTAAATATATGGTTTTGAAATTCATCTACATCTAATTTTTCAATCTCGTATATTTTATTTTCCTCCATATATTTAATTAGTCAGTTCACGTCTTTTATGTATCTTAGCCTTGTTTCTTGCGTGTATCCTCGTTTATCACATTCGCGCTCTATAAATTTATTGCATATGGTCTTCAAATTTATACTAATTTCTAGCTTTTGATTTTTCGGTAAAAGCTCTTTTTGCTTTTTCGGTAATTTTTTAAGCGTTTCGCTCTCTAAGTACCCTGCAATATTGTCGGGTACAAATTGGTTATTGATAAATCTGCCGCCTTTTACTTTTTCATCCGTTAAAATGCCGTACTTTATTACTTCTTCGGGTATATTGTAATTTTTAAGATCTATTACGCTTGTTTTCGGCTCATTTTGCATATCAAGTTCGTTAACCGAATTAATGACGCTTTGAATTTTCATTGCAGTATCTTTGGAAACGACTTGAGTATAATATTTGGTAGGCGTTGAGTTGTTTAATTTTTTTAAAATATTCGCTCTTTTTAGCCATTTATCTTTGTCTTTTGTATTTCTGGCGTAATTCTTTATGCAATAGTCCATATCTCTCTCAAGCTGCTCCTTATCTAGGGCGTTTCCGATAAAGCCTGTCTCGATATTGTCTGTTTTGTTTATAAAAGCCTTTTTTATGCCAGAGTAAAACTTATAAAGCCCACCGAAGTCTGCGTTTTCTTCGTCAAGTAAATTTAAAATCTCTTTCTTCATACTTCACCTCTTTTTGCCAAATTATACATAACTAGCTAAAGATATTCAATAGAATTTCATCGCTAGAGATTGGAAAATATATTTAGACCATTCATAGCTTTTAGCTTTGCTTTTAGCGAGATATCCTTGGCGTATACGTCTGTTGCTAGATCGGTAGCGTGCCCGAGTAGTACCGAGGTAACATCCGTAAAACCATTTTCTAGGGAGTAATTTTTAATAGCGGACGCAAAATTTGCCCTTAGCCTATGAAAGCTTACGTTAGAGTCCGGTAAAACGGCATGAATATGTTTGTTAAGCCTTTTTCCAAGATAATTACAATCGCTTTTGCCTTTTTTTATTTTCGTTAACCACTTCATATCGCTTAGACGATATATATTTTTATGTATCGGCAGCTCTCTAAATTTAACATCTCCGCCTTTTTGCTTGGCAGTTTGAACTTTGATAAATTTAATACCGTCTCGCTCGCTTACGCTACTTTCATCTAAGCTCCAAATTTCGCTAAGCCTAAGTCCAGTGTGCAAGGCAAACGCCATATAATCTTTAAGCTCTTTTTTATCCGTCTTAAAAATTTTAACGAGTTCATCCATGCTAAAATTATCCTTCGGCGATTTTTGATCTTTGGAAATTTTAAACGAGCTTAAAAGCTTAAACGGGTTTTGAGATATAAGGCCTATTTTGATAGCATAGTCAAACATTCTACTTGCGTAGCACGTGTAGTTATTGATGGTCTTTTTGTTAAGCCTTTTATTATTTAAGAGATGTAATTGAAAATCCTCGCAGTCCTGATAAGAAATTTGGGTTATCTGCTTGTGCTTAAAATAAATGTCAAGTGCTTTGGCTACTCTCTGATAGTATCCAGTATTTTTACTATTTGACTTCTTACTTTCGTTTTGAGCGTATCTGGATGCTATATCCGTAAATTTTATCGATTTTTGTGTTTTCTTTGGCCTATCGTTTTCTTGACATTCTTTTCTATTGACAAACATATCGTTGTCGGCTTTGGTAATCCCATAAATACCCGATATAACTTTTTCAAATATTTCTTTATATTCGGTCGTCGATAGTCGATGCGATTTGTTTTTAATATTTTTTTGAATGGTGCGTATCTTGTATCTTAACGGTAAATCAATAAATTTTTTGGTTTGAGCAGAATTACGTCTATTATCGGCTTCGTTTTTTATTTTTAAAGCGATGGCTTTGGCCTCAAACTCATTGTCCGTAAATAGACAATATTTGACGGTGATAATTTTATCATTTTTCAAAGCCTTATCGAAATAGTAGTAGCTTGGTCTATTTTTGATTCGAGTTATTAATTTAGAAGTCATTGCAAACTCCTAATCTAATAAGTAAACGATGTAACAGAAATCCAAATTCGGTGTAACAAAATAAAATCGTCCAAAATTTGAGACAAAAATATGGTGATATAGGCTGCTTAAAAATGCTGAAATACAGATATCTGAAGATATATTTTAAGAGTAGTTGTGGCCGGGAGATAGGGATTCGAACCCCAGGAGGCTTTCACACCTCAACGGTTTTCAAGACCGCCGCTTTCGACCGCTCAGCCATCTCCCGATTTAAAGATTTGTGATTATAACCAACTTTGCTTAAAATTTACTATAATCTCTAAAATTTACTCTGTTTTTTCTTTAATATATGTAGCTCCATTATTTATCTTTTCTTTGGTCCATTCTTTGGCATTATGAGTATCTTCTTTTACGCCATGCCAAGTATTTGAACAACCAGCTACAAAAAATGCTATACAAGCTGCTAAAAGTAAATTTCTCACTGTTATTCCTTCGAGTAGTTATTTTTGAAGTTTGGAGGCGACACCCGGATTCGAACCGGGGATCAAAGCTTTGCAGGCTCATGCCTTACCACTTGGCCATGTCGCCATATCGTGGTGCCCGAGACCGGACTTGAACCGGTACGGTAAAAACTACCGAGGGATTTTAAGTCCCTTGCGTCTACCATTCCGCCACTCGGGCTAAGTTAATGGAGCGGGAAACGAGATTCGAACTCGCGACCCCAACCTTGGCAAGGTTGTGCTCTACCCCTGAGCTATTCCCGCGTTAAAGTTTGCAATATTATCCAAAAATTGCTTAAAATTTTATTTTGCTAAAACAAATTTCAAAATATTGTAAGCCATAAAAAGATAAAATGCCAAAATCTATTTGGGGTTATAGCTCAGCTGGGAGAGCGCTTGAATGGCATTCAAGAGGTCGGCGGTTCGATCCCGCTTAACTCCACCAGTGCTTTACTATCTCTTTTGCTTAATATATTTTCACTACTTTTTACTAAAATTTACGCCACATATATGTAAAAATTCAGATTTCTTTCGCTAAATTACAAATATGCAAAATTTAAAACAATATGTCAATAAAATTTTTAAAAGTCATAGTGACGGCAATGATCGTGCCTTTAGCTTTGAATTTGATGGACAAAAATTTTGGTTAAAATGCATTGAAAAAAACATTGAAGGTGGCTTTTTAACTAAAATTTTTAAACCAAACCCTTATAAGTCATTTGCTGCAGAGATAAAAAAGCTTGAAATTTTAAACGAAGCAAATGCCCCTGCTCCAAAACTTGTGCTAAAAAGCGATGAATTTTTCGTTATAGAAGATGTTGGCGAGCCGATCTCTCAGCTTTTAAAGTATAGCAACGATGAAAATTTTAAGCATGAAATTTTACTAAAAGCAGCCCGTGCATTAGCTGGACTTCATGCACTAAATTTCACGCACGGACGCCCAGCACTTAGGGATATCGCCATAAAAAATGACGAAGTCAAATTTTTGGATTTTGAGTCAAAATTTTTGAGCAATGATCTAGAGCTTAGAAAGTGTCGTGATCTGCTAGTTTTCATCCACGAGCTATACCGACAAAAAATTTCAAGCGAGCTTGTAAGGGAGGTAATTAATGAGTATTTAGCGGCTGGTGGAGCTCAAATTTATGCACGCTCGCTACAGCTAGTGGTGAAATTTAAGCCACTTTACTACCTGTTAAAGCCGTTTAAGCCTCTAAACAAAAAGGATCTAAATGCGGCTATTAGAACTTTTGAATACCTTTTACCAATCGCCCAAAATAGATAAATTTACAAGGCAAAAGCACTTTTTGCTAATAGAACTCTTTGCGTAGTGCCCCTATCACACTAGCACATAGCCGATTTTTCTCTCATAACCTAAAAATAATCTTCTAAATTTTATCTCTGCTTAACAAAAAATAAATTAATATTCGTTATTAAAATTTTTAAAGGAGATATATGCTTTTCAAGCGTAACAAAATCATTTTCAACATCCACCTAATAATCGGACTAATTGCGGCTATTCCGCTAATATTCATGACTCTTTCAGCACCATTTGCGTCTTATAGAGAAGAGATCAAAAGTGCGATAAATAAAAATTTTATAAACTTAGTTCCTAGCGAAAAAGAAAATTTAAGCTTAAATGAACTCCTAGCTAAAGCAAAAAATGAGATTCAATTTGATACGCTTGAAAGCTTACAAATAGGTGGAGCAAATGAAGCTTATCGTATAAGCATTACAAAGGATAAAAAGCAATTAAATTTCTTTATAGATCCAAGAAATGGCGAGGTGATCAGTGAGGATTGGGGTGAGAAATTTCGTATCATTATCTTAAGTCTTCATAGAAATTTAGGACTTGCCTTGCTTGATAGCAAAGTACCAGCCAATATCGGCAAACAAATAGTTGCCATTAGCTCTATCATCATGGCTCTGCTTGCTATCAGTGGCCTCATCCTCTACGCACCAGCGATTAAGCGAAATTTTTTAAATTCTCTAAAAATTAAACCAAAAGCAAAGGGCTACGCCTGCTTCTACAACCTTCACACCAGCCTTGGCGCCTACGTGGCGATCTTACTTGTGGTGATGTCACTAACTGGACTTTACTGGTCTTATGGCTGGGTCAGAAGTGGCGTAAATAGTATATTTTTTGACCTAAAAACAGCTCCAATGAAAAAAAGTCTACCGCAATCAAATTTACTCCCAATAAGCGACGAGAAATTTAAAGAGATCGAGGCTGCGGAGCAAATTTTTAAAGATAACGTCACGCTAGAGCTAAAATCGCTCACGATAAACGTGCCTGAAAACAACCAAACTACCTATACTATAAACTATGAAACTAGCGAGAGCCAAGTGGGCAAGCTAAAGCTTGACGCGAGCGTTGGCAAGATCAAAGAGAATAAACTTGTTAGCAAGTCTGAAAGCATTCCAGAGGCTAAAAAAGCTGGCCGCAAAGTGCTTAGTCTGCACACCGGTGAGATGTTTGGCGAGATCGGCCAGATCGTATTTGCAGTATCATGCGTGATCGCAGTTTTACTAATAATAACTGGCTTTTTCATGACCATAAAAAGGACTAAGGCGCTCTAAATAAAAGTAAATTTTTACCTTGCTTTGGGTAAGATTTTAAGAAATTTTTACTACAAACAAGAGAGAAATTTATGAATAGAAAACGCATCTACAACCCAAGTTCAAATGAAAATTTGACCGACAGAAGAGTCTTTAACGGCAACCCGCACGGCATTTTAAATTTCACCAAGGCAAAATACGAGTGGGCGTTAAAGCTTTGGGACCTCATGGAGGCAAACACCTGGTTTCCAAAAGAGGTCGATACCACCGACGACGTGCGCGACTACGCCTACAACCTCACAGAGGCCGAAAAACGCATGTATGACCTAGTTTGGAGCCAGCTCATCTCAATGGATAGCTTTCAAACTAACAACCTAGCCGATAACATCAACCCTTACATCACCGCACCAGAGATCAACGCCGTGTTAAGCCGCCAAGCCTACGAAGAGGCAAACCACAGCAAGTCTTACGCTGTCATGGTCGAGGCGATCTGTGACAACACCGACCTCATCTACGAGATGGAGAAACATGACGATGTCTTACGCGAGAAAAACGACTACATCTCAAGCGTCTATGAAGAACTTGCGGGTGAAGTGACTGACGAGAAGCTACTTCTTGCGATGGTTGCCAACCAAATTTTAGAGGGGATCTATTTTTACAGCGGCTTTACAGCGATCTACGCTCTAGCTCGCGCTGGCAAGATGCTAGGCTCAGCGCAGATGATACGCTTCATCCAACGCGACGAGATCACGCACCTACTTTTGTTTCAAAATATGATAAATTCAGTCCGCAAAGAAAGACCCGATCTCTTTACGCCTGAGACTGAGGCAAAAATTTATGATATGTTTGAAAAAGCTGGAAATTTAGAGATCAAATGGGGCAAATACATCACTCAAAACCAAATAATGGGCTTTACTGATGATATCATCGAGCAGTACATCCACTATCTCATCGACCAACGCCTAGTTGCGATCGGCCTAAAACGCAAATACAACGTCACTCACCCGATCAAATGGGTCGATGACTTTGCGAAATTTAACGACCAAAAGTCAAATTTCTTTGAAGCAAAGGTGACAAACTATAGCAAGGGAAGTATCAGCTTTGATGACTTTTAAAAATAGCATCTTAGCCCTTGCCTGCGTGCTTTTTATAGGTTGCGCAAATAGTAATCAAAGGATAATTGATCAAGCAAATAAAAATAATCTCGAAAATTTCTACGCCTACAAGCTTATCAAGGTAAAAGAGACAAGCCAAGCAGAAATCTATCAAGAGATGCCAAACGGCGAAATTGCACCAAGTTTCGCACCGCTAGGATCTGTGCTAGGAAATGACGTGATGCTTAGCATAAACAAACAGTGTGGCTTTGAAGCAAAAGACCTAAAAGAGGTAAGAGTAGTTTCACATGATGAGGATATAGGTCTTGGCTTTGAGGTCTGGGTTTTTAATGACCCACTCTCCCAGCGCGATGATAAAATCACAGCTATAAGCGTTATTTTAAAAGCTACACCAAACATCGGTGGTACGGATATAAACTGCAAAATTCCAAAAGACTGCCACGACGAAAAACCTATGACATTTGTATTTGGAAAATAAATGGACGAAAATTTAAACCTAATAAGCCTAACTTTAAAGGCAAAAAATGCAACAGATCGTCTAGAGGAGCTTGCAAATTTAGTTGAGGCTGCGCCTGAAAATTCGCTCATTCTTGCAAGCGAGCTTTGCATAAGCGGCTATGACTTTGACGGCTTTTTTGCTGGGGCGAACAAAGCCATGCTTGGTGGCATGATAGGCAGCTTTGATGCGATGCTACTTGAGCGCTTGCAAGAGGTGCTTAGTCCAGATAAATTTCTTGGTTTTACGCACCTTAGCAGCCTAAACAAAAGCGCAGGGCTCGCTCAAATTTCAAATCTAAATCCGCACCAACCAAAAATTTATAACGAATTTTTACTTCTTAACTCAAACAACGTCTTTCATTCGCAGTTTAAGGCTGAGCTTTTTAGACCAAATTTAGAGCACGAGATCTTTGCCGCCGGCGAGGTGAGCGATATAAATGCCTTTACATTTAAAGGGCTAAAGCTTGGCGTGCTAATATGCTTTGAGCTACGTGATAGCAGGCTTTGGGCAAAGCTAAGAGGCTGTGACATCATCATGGTACCAGCCATGTGGGGCAAGGCCAGAGAGGAAGCCTACCTTAGCCTTTGTAAGGCACTTGCCATTGCAAACAACTGCTACGTCATGATCTCAAGCTCACTTGATCTAGAGGTCGCTGGGGTCTTTTTACCAGATGGCACGCTAGAGCAAAGCGCGGTTTTTGACGCAAATTTTATCACACAGATAAAGAAAAATTTAGGGCTTTTATAAATTTTAAGATAAGCTTTAAATCGTATAATAACGATTTAATTTTTGTTTAGGATAGAAATTTTGACCCAACTAGAAGCAATAAAATGCCAAAATTTAGCTAGCGACATAGCTGACGAGATCACGCTAAGTCCACTTTTGTTTGACGCGATATCAAAAACTGAGCGCGAAATTTTCGTACCCATCACCGCCCATGCCTATAAGCTTGACGCACAGCCAATCCTGGGTAATCAGTGGATCAGCTCGCCGCTAACTGTGGCAAAGATGACGATGGCGCTAGAGTGCGAAAATATGGATAACATCCTAGAAATAGGCTGCGGCAGTGGCTATCAAGCAGCGATTTTAAGCAAACTTGCACATAGAATTTTTAGTGTCGAGCGAATAGAGAAACTAGCCATGGAGGCGAAAAAACGCTTCGAGGCGCTAAAAATCAGAAACGTACACGTAAGATATGATGACGGCAACAACGGCTGGCGAAGCTACGCACCATTTGATCGTATCCTGCTCTCGGCAGCTGCTGATGAGATCTCACCGAATTTATTTAAGCAGCTTAAAAATGGTGGAATTTTAGTAGCTCCAATGAAAAAAGATGGCAAGCAATTTATCGCTAAATTTAAAAAAGATAAAGATGGAAATTTAGAAAAAGAGTACTTAGATGAGTGCCTTTTTGTGCCACTTCTTGAAGGTAGAGAGTAACCTAAAATAAGGCAAAGCCTAAGCCTTGCCTAAAGGTTAGAATTTATAAGTATAGCCTGTATAAATTCCTATAGTCGTATCTCTTAGCTGAGCTCCGCTATTTTTCTTATAAAGAGTCTTATCAGCTTTTAAGCCAAACTCGATCGCGTTATGTTCATCAAATGAGTAGATGCCACCCGCTTTCGCGCCAACTAGCAAGCCTTTGAAATTTTTCTTACTTGTTTCGTTATTAAAACTCTCTCTAACGCTCAAGTAGCCAAGACCTGTGTATCCGCCAAGAACAGCTTTAAAATTTTCAGTGATGCTTGGTGTATAATCAACACCGCCTAGAAATTTATGCTTACTCCATTTTGCGTCTGATTCGCCAGCATTTTTCCTGGCTTTAAAGTCATAATAATAACCGCCATACGCTCTATAGCTGTCAAAATCATAACCACCATAAAAGCCAAGACCATAGTGACCTTTTTTGAAGTTATTTTTCTCACTACTTGCTATGTTTTTTGTTTTAATTTTTGAGTTAAACGAATAATCACCTTCACCACCAACAAATGCACCTTGAGCTAGCGCCGCTGAACTCACCAAAGCTAGAACCAAGCTCGATTTTACAAGTAAATTTTTCATACTTCTCCTTTCGAAATTTTTATGATTTTACAGTCAAGCTTTTAATCTATATGAAATTTAAATTTAACAAAGCCCTATTTTAATCATCCTTTGGCTTTAAAAATTTAATAAGCTATTTTATACTAGGTGTGTTACATGGAATTTAATTTGACTATAAATTTATCCATAAAAGTAAATGTAGTAAGCATGAGCATTGTTATAAACTAAGAGTAAAAATACTTAAATTTGGCACAGCTCTAGGGCAAATCCTAAGCCCGTAGCCATGCCAAATTTATTAAGTTACGCCCTAAAAATGCACCTTAAATTTTGCCCAAAAGCTTCTGCCAGGCTCATAAAGCCTCGTGCCGTTCGGGATAGTTTCGTAGCCTGCGATACCGCCGCCGTAGCCGCCTTTTGAGTTATGATAGGCGTATTTGGCGTCATTTAAATTTTCCGCCGCTAGCAAAAATTGATAATTTTTATATTTATAGCCCGCACTTAGCCCCAGCGTCCAAAAGCTATCGCTCTTGCCCAGGTCCATGCCGCCCACGTCGCCGTAGCCTTTTTGCGCGCGGTTTTGCGACGCGTTAGCGTAGAAGTCGGCTTTGACGAACCAGTCTGGCTTTTCTAAGCCGGCGCTTAGCTTAAACGCTAGAGGCGAAACCTTAGGCAGTGCATCGCCGTCTTTTAGGCCGCCCGCGTTTTTAGTCACCTTGCCGTAGACGTAGGATACTCCCGCCCCCAGCCTAAATATATCGGCTAGTAGCGTAGTGCCCTCTATCTCGCCGCCGTATAGCAGGGCGTCGGTATTAAAGGCGTCTGAGGACATGCCCATAGTATTATACTTTAGCATGATATAATCATCCATCTTTGAGACGAAGAAATTCGCGCTTAGTTCGTAGTTTCGATCTTTTAGCACTGCGCCAAAATCCAGCTGAGTGTTTCTTTCTTTATGCAGCGCTAGGTTTGCGTCCTTGTTCGTTTCCCAGTGATCAGGTAGTCTTTGTGCATGCCCTAGACCTGCGTAGAGAGTTAAATTTTGCAGATATTTTTCGTATCTAAAAAACCCTGCGAATAAATTTTCTTTCCTGCTCTTATGCGTTTTTAACAGTTTTCTCTCGCCCGCGTCCAGCCTAAGTCCGCCAAAAAGCCCGTAGTCGTTTTCAAGGACGTATTCGTTTTGAGTGTATATCGTTTTATACGTTACCTTGCACTCTTTTGCGTGCGGCTTTGATACGGCTGCGTCCATTTCGGCTTTAGATACGCCGGCTCCGCCCGTTCCGGCGCCTCTCCACTTAAATACATCCTCAGAGTACCCAGCGCCAAGATAGCTTGTTAGATTGTCGAAATTTAGCTCGCCTTCTAGCTTAAAGCCGTACATATCGCGTATCGGGTGACTGATGCTATATCCCTTGCCGCGCCCCGTACCCGGTACCACCGGACGCATGGTGAAGTTGTCCATTATGTGATCGATTTGATGATAGTACGAGCTTAGCCTGATCTTGTGCTCGCCGACGTCTTGTTCAAATTTGAATCCGAAAGATTTACGGTCAAACTGCACGCCGTCCCTCATCCTGTCCGCATACGCCGCTTCGCCCTCGCCCAGATCCGCGCTTAGCTGCAAGGCAGTAGTTTCCGTGGGCGTTAGCGTGCCCACGAACGAGACGCTGTTGCGTTTATAGTGCGTATGCATTTTCTGTCCGTCGCCACTTTTATAATCGCCGCTCTGGTAGTGCCCGCCAGAAATTTCTAGGCTACCTAGCTCGTTACCCGCCGCTACGTCTGCAGCAGTTTCAAATCTTCTAAAACTACCACCCAGCACGCTTACGTTTCCTCCGAAGCTCGGTTTTGACAGCCTTGCTATCTCTCTATCGAAAAATATACCGCCGCTAATGAGTGCGCCGTATCTGACGTCTTGCGGGCCTTTTACGATGCGAACCGAGCTGTAGTTTTGCGCCGAGATGTAAGTGATGGGCGTATCCATGCGCATACCACAACCGCCGTTTAGCGTGCTACCGTCGATTAGCACCGGCAGTCTGGCCGCCGTCTGCGAGCGGTAATAAACCTCGCTGCCGCCTCCGCCCTTGCGCTCCATCGTAAAGCCGCTCAAATTTAAAAGCGATTTAGCGATGTCGCCGTTTTCTAGTATCGCACCTTTGCCCACTATTTGAGCCTTTGTCGGTTCGTCAAGAATGGACTTTTGTATCTTTGCAGAACGGTAACTGGTGCCAAGTCTATCGTTTCTTCAGCACCAAGCATTAAATTTGGTACTAGAGCAAATGCCAAAACGTAAGAAATTTTTATGTTTAGTCCTATGAAATTAATATTTAAAATTAAAATTAAAGCAAAAATAAACTTAAATAAAGTATAAATATTTATATAACATTAATTTTACAATACAGAAATTTGACTCAAATAGTATTATTTTAGTTGGACTGCATTAAATATATAAAGAAACAATTTTGGTGAATTAAAACCGAAGCAATCTCGGTTTTATTAAAAATTTTTAGCATTATAAAACCGAGATAAAATTTATAAAATCTCTTTTATGAGTAGTTGTGGAGTAACAAGTCCGCGGAATGAATTTTTTGATATACAAAAGATAATATCTATCATCTCGCCAACTCTAGCGTGTCTTGTAAAGTTAAAAAATAGAGCCTCAAGCGTTTTATTATCCTTTTGTAAGATGAGCTTTAGGTGATTTTGATCTCTTCCTATAAGTCTTTCATTTTTAACAAGAGCATTTTTTATCTTAAAGACTGGACGTGGATTTTTCTGTCCGTATGGCTCATAAAATTCTAAAATTTCAAGTAGTTCAAAGTCTATCTCGCTTGGCATTATGTCGCCAAGTAGCTCGTCCGAGCTTTTGCAATCTTGCATATTTAGGCATGAGCAACTTTTATTTATCGCTTCTTTAAATTTCACCAAATTTTCAGGCGCAAGCGTAAGTCCAGCCGCTCCTTTGTGACCGCCATAGCTTGTTAGTAAATTTTCGTGGCTTGCTATAAGAGATAAAATATCAAGCTTACCAATGCTTCTAGCACTACCTTTTGCACGACCTTTATCGATGCTAAAGACAATAGCTGGCTTTGCAAAGTGCTTTGCTAGGCGGCTAGCTACGATGCCTATCACACCCTCGTGCCACTGCTCACCCCAAGTGATGATGACTTCATCGTCTTCTTTTACGTCCTTTAGCGAGCACTCAAAGAGTTGGCGCTCCTCCTCTTTTCTGGAGTTGTTAAATTCAATGATCGTATCAAGGTAGTTGTAAGCTTCCTCGATACTTTTAGCACGTAAAAAGTCAAATGAATTCATCGCATCGTCCATGCGTCCGGCTGAATTTATAAGCGGAGCTATAAGAAAGCTAATATCGTCACACTCAAATTTTTCCTTACCATAAAACTCTTTTATAGCGTGAAATGCGGAACGTTTAGACGCATTTAGCTTACAAATGCCAAGGCGAACAAGCATTCTATTCATATCTCTTAGCTCCATCATATCAGCGATTATCGCGATAGCTAAAAGCTCTAGAAATTTGCTCATATCGTAATTTAGCCCAAAAACATCCTTTAACGCTCCAACCAAATACCAAGCGACCTCAGCACCACAAATTTCGATATTTGGGAAGTTGCAGTCTTCTTGTTTTGGATTAATGATCGCATAGGCTTCTGGGAGAACAGCTGGAGGCATGTGATGATCAGTGATAATAAGATCGATGCCTTTTTCTTTACAGATAATGGCCGCATCGTTTGCAGAGATGCCGTTATCAACGGTGATAATCAGGCTTACATCAGCTGAGAGTTCGTCTATTATCTCAGGATTTAGCCCATATCCATCTTTAAATCTATTTGGAATTTTTACTAGGTAGTCTTTCACGCCAAGATCATCAAAAAACTCAGCCAAAATTACGCTCGAAACAACACCATCAACATCATAATCGCCCACAATGGCTATACGCTCGTTTTTCTCGATCGCTTCTTTTATGCGATTAGCACCCTTGTAAATATCTTTTAAGGCACTTGGTGTTGGAATTTCACTAATTTTTTTATGTATGTCGTTACAAAATCTATGCGCTAGTAAATTCCTTATGTCCTCTTTATTTAGCATGGTTTTGGCAAGAATTTTTAAAGAACTTACCAACTTTATTTAATGCCACTTGTTCACTTAAATTTACACCCATATTGCCAAAAATTTGGCTATAAAAATACTTCTTTTTCATCGCAATCTTTCGTCTTTATTTTGAATGCTTGGATTATATCTTTTTGAAATTTAATTTCTTATAATTTTAAATGAAAGTAAGATTTTAGGGCTCATAGCAAGCTTAAAAGCTTTGTTAAATTGATAGTCTTTACAAATTTAACCCGCCAAAAATAGTAAGTATTAGCAAAAATTTATACAATCAAATTTATAAATTTTAAATGGTTTATGCCATAAAGCTTAAACCATTTAAAATTTATTCCAAATTTCGCAAAAACTCCAAGTATTCTCTAGCGCCTCGTTCTATTTCGCTGTCGCTTGATACGTAGTCTACGCCCGGAGTCTCTTCAGCGCCGTAAAATGCGAAAAAGTCGCGGTAATCGGTGCGAAAATAATATTTAAACGCAAGCTCAAACGGCGTAAGAACCTCGCGCAAGCTAAAATGATAGCGTCCTTGCGGGCTGTAGTCGCTCTTTTTGATGCCTGCGGTCACGGCTAGAGCTATCTTGCGCCCCGCTATGCCGTCCGAACCGCGTCCGTAGGCAAAGCCGTGCGTCATCACCGCGTCGATCCATGATTTTAAAATCGGAGGGCAGGAGAAGTTGTGAAGCGGAAACTGTAAAACGAGGGCGTCGTGGGCTCTGATGAGTTCTTGCTCGCGCGCGGCGTCGATGTTGCCGCCTGCGTAAATCTGCGTCAAATCATGAACGCTAAAGCGCTGCGGCTCTTTGAGAGCCTCTTGTAGTAGGCGTTTGTTTATGACCGAGTTTTGGATGTCAGGGTGGGCTAGAATGATTAGAGTTTTCATTTTTCTCCTTAAAAATCTAGCAAGCAATGGGATTTATTTGATAAATAATTGAATAAAAACAGCAAAAATTTAAAAGAATTTTTAGAGCCAGATGGCTCTAAATTTAAGATTTGACGTTTTCTAAACTTGCCTTTATAAAGCCTAATATCACAGGATTTGGCTTAGTTAGACGGCTAGTAAATTCAGGATGACACTGCACGCCCACAAACCACGGATGGCCTTTTAGCTCGATAGCCTCTATCAGTCCATCGCTCTCACCGCTTACCAAAAGACCATTTTTCTCAAAAATTTCTTTATATTTTGGATTTGCCTCGTAGCGGTGACGGTGACGCTCTTTGACACTTTTTGCATTGCCATAAATTTCAGCTAGAAGTGTCTTTGGTTTGATGTCGCAGTTATATGCTCCAAGCCTCATCGTGCCGCCAAGTGGGCTTGTGTGCGTTCTTATCTGTTTTTTGCCGTGAGCGTCGATAAAGCTATCGATTAGATAGATGATAGGGTTTTTACACTCTTTGTCAAATTCCATAGAATTTGCATCTTCTAAGCCCAAAACATCCCTTGCAAACTCAATGAGCGCTAGCTGCATACCAAGGCAAATTCCAAGATAAGGGATCTTATTTTCACGAGCAAATTTTATAGCCTGCATCTTGCCTAAAACGCCTCTTTCTCCAAAGCCGCCAGCTACTAAGATGCCATCCACGTCCTTTAAAAGCTCATTTACATTGCTCTCTTCTATCTTTTCGCTATCTATCCAGCGTAAATTTACCCTAGCGTCCAAATTTGCTCCAGCATGGATGATGCCCTCAGTTAGGCTCTTGTAGCTCTCTTTTAGATCGATATATTTGCCTACAAAGGCGATTGTTGTTTCGTTTGTTGGAGCGATGATCCTTTTTACTAGGCTATCCCACTTTGCCATGTCTGGCTTTAGCTCATTAAAGCCTAAATTTTCAGCGATCGGCGTTAATATATCTTGCTTTAAAAATGAAAGTGGAATTTGATAGATACTTGCGCTGTCTAAGCTTTCTATGACGCAGTTTTTCTCCACACCACAGCTTGCTGCGATCTTATCTTTTAGCTCGCGGTTTAGCGGCATTTCAGATCTGCAGATGATGATGTCTGGCGTTATGCCTATACGTCTTAGCTCTCCTACGCTATGCTGGGTTGGCTTTGTCTTTAGCTCGCCAGCTACTTTGATAAATGGCACAAGCGTTAGGTGAATATTTAGCGCTCTTTTTTTGCCAACTTCCACTCTTAGCGCTCTTATCGCCTCTAAAAATGGTAGTCCCTCGATATCGCCAACGGTTCCACCGATCTCAACGATGAGCACATCTTTGCCCTCGCCTGCTTTTTTGATGCGATCAACGATCTCGCCAACGATGTGAGGGATCACTTGTATAGTCTTTCCAAGGTAGTCGCCACGGCGCTCTTTTTCGATGACCGAGCTATAAACTCTACCCGTTGTGAAGTTATTGTCCTGACTTAGGCTCTCATCTAAAAATCTCTCATAATGCCCCAAATCCA
The DNA here is from genome assembly GCF_002165775.1 of Campylobacter concisus. Taxonomy (NCBI): domain Bacteria; kingdom Pseudomonadati; phylum Campylobacterota; class Epsilonproteobacteria; order Campylobacterales; family Campylobacteraceae; genus Campylobacter; species Campylobacter concisus. The sequence continues at coordinate 108,879 of NZ_NDYP01000007.1, forward strand.
AATCTGTCTCCGCGCCATCATCTGTAACAAAAACTTCGCCATGCTCTAGCGGGCTCATCGTGCCAGGATCTACGTTGATGTATGGGTCAGCTTTTAAAACACTTACTTTTAGTCCGGAATTTTTTAAAAGAGTCGCGATAGACGCAGCTGCGATGCCTTTTCCAAGTGAGCTTAAAACGCCACCCGTGATAAAAATGTACTTCGTCTCTTTTGCCATTAATTTTCCTTAAATTTATTTATTTTTTAATTACGGATTATACCCCTTAAATATTTAGTAAGGCATTAATCGTATAAATTTTAAAAATTATTCTTTAAGTCTTTTTGTTATAGACTTCACAAACTATGATAAAAAACTACCTAAACATCATTGCCTCTTTATATATAGACGGCTTTAAAAACATGAAAATAGGCAAAAAATTATGGCTTCTCATAATAATAAAGCTTATCATCATGTTTGGAATTTTAAAAGCCTTCATCTTTAACGAGACTCTAAATACCAAATTTCAAACCGACGAAGAAAAAAGCGAATTTGTTATTCGTAATCTAATAAAGGAATAAAATGTCTGAGATGGATTTTGTTGACTGGTCTAGGGCTCAGTTTGCGCTGACTGCCATTTACCACTTTTTGTTTGTCCCGCTTACGTTGGGGCTAAGTTTTATCATCGCCATTATGGAGACGATATATGTTAAAACCGGCGATAAAGTCTGGCTTGAGATAACGAAATTTTGGCTAAAGCTCTTTGGTATAAATTTCGCTATCGGTGTGGCTACTGGCATCATCATGGAGTTTGAGTTTGGTACAAACTGGGCGAATTACAGCTGGTTTGTAGGCGATATCTTCGGCGCTCCACTTGCGATAGAAGGCTTACTCGCATTTTTCATGGAGAGTACATTTTTTGCCATTATGTTTTTTGGCTGGGATAAAGTCAGCAAAAAATTTCACCTACTTTCAACCTGGCTTGTCGCGATCGGTTCAAATTTAAGCGCGCTTTGGATCTTGATCGCAAATGGCTGGATGCAATATCCTATCGGCATGAAATTTAACCCAGATACCGCCAGAATGGAGATGGAGAATTTCTTTGAAGTTGCGCTAAATCCTCTTGGAATTAGCAAATTTTTACACACAGTAACTAGTGGCTACACCATCTCAGCTATCTTTGTGATAGGAATTTCTGCTTGGTTTTTGATCCAAAAACGCCACATCTTGCTAGCTAAAAAAAGTATCGTCGTTGCTAGCGCATTTGGACTTATCACTTCGGCATTTTTACTACTTAGCGGCGATGAGAGCGCATATTTTGTAGCTCAAAAGCAGCCTATGAAGCTAGCAGCCATGGAGGGACTTTACAAGGGCGAGACTAACGCTGGTCTAGTTGCCGCTGGTATTTTAAACCTAGCTAAAGAGCTTGGCGACGAGAGCGAGCCATTTTTGCTTGAGATAAAGGTGCCTTACGCACTTGGCATCATGGCAAACAGAGAGCTTGACTCATTTACACCAGGTATAAATGACCTACTTTATGGCAATAGTGAGCACAATCTAATAAGCGTTGAAGAGAAGATGGCAAAGGGCAAAGTAGCTATCGAGGCTCTTAAAAACTACAAAGAAGCCAAAAAAGCAAATGACGAGAGCCTAATGAAAACTTCGCTTTCAAATTTAGAAAGTAACCTAAATTTCTTAGGATATGGCTATCTTAAAGACGCAAAAGAGGCTGTGCCACCAGTTGCGCTTACATTTTATAGCTTCCATATCATGGTTGTACTTGGCACTTACTTCATAGCTCTTTTTGCTATCACTCTTTATCTAAATCTCTCAAGAAAATATAAATTTGAAAACATAAGAGCGTTTTTGTGGATCTGCCTCTTTACCATACCGCTTGGCTATATAGCAGCTGAAGCTGGCTGGATAGTAGCAGAGGTCGGCCGTCAGCCATGGGTGATACAAGATCTCATGACCGTTGGCGTTGGAGCTACGAATTTAGCAGACTCAAATATCAAAATTTCATTTATATTATTTGCTGTTTTATTTACGGTCTTGCTGATTGCTGAGATCAAAATCATGCTTAAGCAAATAAAGATAGGATTTAATGATCATGCATAGTTTAAGCTTAGAAAATTTACAAATTTATTGGTGGTTTATAGTTAGCCTTCTTGGCGGACTTTTGGTCTTTATGATGTTCGTCCAAGGCGGTCAGTCGCTAATCTTTAGCCTTGGCAAAGACGAGCTTAAAAAAGATATGCTCATAAATTCTATCGGTAGAAAATGGGAGCTCACATTTACGACGCTTGTTATGTTTGGAGGCGCGTGCTTTGCGGCGTTCCCGCTATTTTACGCTACTAGCTTTGGTGGTGCTTACTGGGTTTGGCTGGCTATTTTATTTTGCTTTATCATCCAAGCTGTAAGCTACGAGTACCGCAAAAAGCCTGATAACTTCTTGGGCGCTAGAACTTATGAAATTTTCCTTTTCATAAATGGCTCACTTGGCGTTATTCTTATTGGCATGGCGGTTAGTACATTTTTTAGCGGAAGTGACTTTGTGCTAAATGAGCACAATTTTGTCGAGTGGAAGACTCCATTTCGCGGCCTTGAAGCTTTGGCAAATCCTTACTTGTATTTGCTTGGCATAGCGATATTTTTCCTGTCTCGCATAGGTGGCTGCTTATATCTTATGAATAACATCGCTGATGGCGAATTTATACAAAACGCTAGAAAACAGCTACTTATCAACACCGTGCTATTCTTGCCATTTTTTCTAGGATTTCTTGCTTGGGTGCTTACAAAAGACGGCTTTGCATACGACGCAAATGGCGTAGTTAGCCTTATGCCTTACAAATACGCTATAAATTTGATCGAAATGCCTATCGTTGGCGTGCTGCTACTTGTTGGCGTTGTTTTGGTACTTGTTGGAATTTTCCAAGGGGCATTTACAAAAAGTATTCGTGGAATTTTTGCTTATGGCGTTGGCGTAACACTAGCTGTGACTGCACTATTTTTGATAACAGGACTAAATGGCACTGCATTTTATCCATCATTTAGCGACCTCTCTAGCTCGCTAACTATCAAAAATGCAAGCTCTAGCCACTACACACTTGGCGTTATGGCCTATGTTAGCTTGCTAGTACCAGTAGTGCTTGCTTATATCATCGTCGTCTGGCGAGCGATAGATAGCAAGAAGATCACACAAGATGAGATCAAAAACGATCATCACGCATACTAAGGATAAAAGATGTTAGAAGCAGGAATTTTTTTGATACTTTGGCCAGTGACACTATTTATTAGCTACAAATTTGCTCTCTTTTCTCTTAAGAAATTTGACACAAATAACTAAGATTTAGGGGCATTTGCTCCTAAATTCTTCTTTTTATTTTAACCCTTTAAAACAACTCTTTTATAAATTTATTTAAGCCACTTTTCATATAAGCGTTAGTTCTGTGTGAAATTTGGGTAGTAAGATATCATTAAATTTTATTAAAGGAGCGAAAATGAGCAAGAATTTCTTAGGTTCTGTTGCCCTTGCGGCTATTTTGGTTAGTGGTCTTAGTATAGGTATCACGCCACTAGAGGCTGGAGTCCTGGCTCATCACGTAAAGGTTCAAGGCGAGCTTGGATCAGTCTTTATAAATCCTTATGACGTATCGCCTCTAACTGCTATCATCGATAGAGCTGGCAAAGACATCAAAGATATCCATGTCAAAGTAAAAGGCAAGCCAGATGGCGGTATCGACATCTACTACAACGTCTCAGAGCATGCTTTGCTTACGCATGATGGTGTGCCTATTTGGGGACTTTACCCTGACTATCTAAATGAAGTAGTCGTAAGCTACACATTTAACGGAGCTAAAAAGGTAGAAACATATAAAATTTACGCCCAGCCTATCGTCACATATAGCCGTGATTTTAGATTTTCTCACATGCAAAAGACTCGCGTCAAAAAGGTCGATCCTGCCTTTAAAAACAGGCTCTATCTCATAAATAATACAATTACAAGCGTATATAAACCGCTTGATTGGAAAAATGGTGGAGCTGCTAGCTGGAACGACTTTACCGAAAACTACATCGTAGACACCAAAGGTGAGGTTAGATGGTATCTTGACTATCAGAAATTTTACGACCGCAGCGAGCGCAGAGTGATGGATGGAGGCATGATGATGGGCTTTCATCAGCTAAAAAACGGCGATATCAGCTTTGGCATGGCACAAAGATATCTAAGATATGACCTTATGGGAAAAGAAATTTATAATCGCCCGCTTCCAAGAGGCTACATCGATCTAAGCCATGAAGTTATGCCATTAAAGGATGATCACGCACTTCTTAGGGTTGGCAAATACAACTACCACCACAAAGATGGCAAAATTTCTCACACCATAAGAGACCACATCATAGAGGTCGATAGCACCGGTAAGATGGTCGAAGAGTGGGATTTAAATGAAATTTTTGGCAACAACGTCTACCGCAGCAACCTCATAAAAGCACTTGACGCAAGAGCTGTTTGCCTAAACATCGACATGGACGCAAAGGAGATAAAGATAAGTAATGATCTACCATTTGGCGACATCACCTCTACTGGCACAGGTAGAAACTGGGCTCACGTAAATTCTATCTCATACGATGAGAGCGACGATAGCATCATCCTCTCACTTCGCCACCAAGGCATCGTTAAAATCGGACGCGATAAAAAAGTAAAATGGATATTAGCTTCGCCTGAGGGCTGGAGTGAAGAATTTAAAGCCAAAGTGCTAACTCCAGTCGATAGCAAAGGCAATAAGATAAAATGCGAAAACTCAAAATGCGAGGGCGAATTTGACTGGTCATGGACTCAGCACACCGCATGGCTAACGCCAAGATACGACAACAAAGGCAGTATAAAACACCTAAGTGTCTTTGACAATGGCGATGCAAGGGGCATGGAGCAGCCAGCCTTTAAAGAGGATAAATACTCCCGCGCGGTTGAATATAAGATAGATGAGAAAAAGGGCACGGTTGAACAAACTTGGCAGTTTGGCAAAGAGCGTGGCTTTGACTTTTATAGCGCAGTTACTAGCAACGTCGAGTGGCAAAAAGATAAAAATACCTACTTCATCTCAAGCTCAAATGTAAATTTACTTCGCCCTGACAAGACTATCAAAATGGTCTTAGTTGAGATCGATCCAAAGACAAATGAGATCAAATTTGAGATGGATGTGGACTCTGCTTCAAGAGATGATGTTGCTTATAGGGCGATGGTTATTGATCCAGAGGTATTTAGTTATTAGCAGTATCTGGTGTGAGATTTTTCTCGCACCAGATTTTAGTTGTTGTTTTGAAATTTATATATTGCTTCTTTGATTCTAGTAAGGTTAAAATTTATCGATCGCTCTAGTTCTGGCAAGTCTATATCTTTATCCGCTTCGAATGCTTTTACCATCTCGCTTAACTCTTTTGTCTCATCGCTTGCAAGAACTATGCTTTTAAAATTATCATCACCTATCTGGTCAAATTTTAAAAAGATCGATGCAAATTTATCTTTTAAAATTTCTTTATTTAGCTTTCTATTTTCCAAAGCTTTCTTTGTTCCACCATTTTTATTACAGGTTCTAAATATCGAATCTATTGTTTCATTCACTTCATCAAGTAAAATTTCTGTTTTTTCACTTTGCATATAAAACTCTCTTAACTATAAATTAAATTTAAAATAAAAGCTAAATCGCTCTTGTTTTTGGAGATTAGAAGTTGTTTTACTTCTTCGCGTAAAAAGGAAAAATTAAAGTTGTATTTGTGAAGTTATTTTCATAAAAGTTTGTGCCAGAATTTAAAATTTTAGTTTGCATTGGCATCACTTTTATGCCCTCTGTTTTTGCGATCATTTTCTCATCCTTGTTAAAAAATTTTATCGCATTGTATAAATTTTCATAAGTCTTGTAAATTGTACCAAGGTACAATAAAGCCCTATAAATCAATATTTATAACACATTGATAATATTTTTACGTTATTATTTTGCATACTGCTTTGATTAAAATTACCGAAATTTCGTAGCTATTTAGCTCATCCTTTTTGGATAAATTTTAAAAATTTAATGTGTTATTTATGTAATAAAAAAATTTTTAAATTTGTAAAAATTTTTTAAAATCTTTGATACTTTATATGTGATAAAATCCTCTCAAATTTTAAAAAAGGATCAAATTTGAGAAGCGACATAATCAAAAAAGGCTACACAAGAGCCCCACACCGCTCACTTTTACGTGCAACTGGGCTAAAAGACGATGACTTTGCTAAACCCTTTATCGGTGTTGCAAACAGCTTTATAGAGATCATACCTGGTCACTTTTTCTTAAACAAATACGCACAAATTTTAAAAGATGAAATTTGCAAAAATGGCTGTATTCCATTTGAGTTTAACTGTATCGGCGTGGATGATGGCATCGCGATGGGGCATGGAGGCATGCTATATAGCTTGCCTAGCCGCGAGATCATCGCAAACTCGATCGAAACCGTGATGAACGCTCACGCACTTGATGCACTTGTTTGTATGCCAAACTGCGACAAGATCGTCCCTGGTATGGTTATGGGTGCTTTAAGGGTCAATGTCCCAACCGTGTTTGTAAGCGGTGGCCCAATGAAAAAGGGCTACACAAAAGATGGCAAGCCAATTGATCTTGCGACTGCGTTTGAGGCGGTTGGTAAATTTGAGACCAAAGAGATAGACGAGGCTGAGCTAAAAGATATTGAGTGCAACGCATGTCCAAGCGGTGGCAGCTGTAGCGGTATGTTTACAGCAAATTCCATGAACACGCTTTGTGAAGCGATGGGCATAGCACTCCCTGGCAACGGCACTATCCTAGCGCTAACTCCAGAGCGTGAGGAGCTTATTAGACAGGCTGCTCGTAGAATCTGTGAGATCGCACTTGATGAGAAATTTAAAATCAGAAACATACTAAATGAAAAAGCGATCCGCAACGCGCTTGTCGTTGATATGGCGATGGGCGGCAGCAGCAACACCGTTCTTCACATGCTAGCTATCTCAAGAGAGGCTGGCGTAAATTTAGATATCAAAGAGCTAAATAAGATCAGCCAAAATATCGCTCACATCGCTAAGATCAGCCCAAGCTTACCAAATGTGCATATGGAGGACATCGGTAGAGCTGGTGGTATGAATGCGGTGATAAAAGAAATTTCACGCAGAGATAATGGCATGCTAAATTTAGACAATCTCACAGTTAGTGGCGAAACTTTGGGAGAGCGTGTAAAGATAAGTGACATCAAAGATGAGAGTATCATTCACAAAGTAGAAAACGCCTATTCGCAAGTTGGCGGACTTGCCATTTTATTTGGAAATTTAGCCGAGCAAGGCTGTGTCATCAAGACAGCTGGCATCGTTGGCGAGCGTAAATTTAGCGGCAAAGCGGTCTGCTTTAACTCACAAGATGAAGCTATAGCTGGCATCTCAAGTGGCAAAGTAGATAAAGGCGATGTCGTCGTCATCCGCTACGAAGGTCCACGCGGAGGCCCTGGCATGCAAGAGATGCTAAGCCCTACTTCACTCATCATGGGACGAGGCCTTGGCGCAGACGTGGCGCTCATCACAGATGGTCGCTTTAGCGGGGCGACAAGGGGTCTAAGTATCGGTCACGTAAGCCCAGAAGCGGCTGAAGGCGGTATGATAGGCTTGCTACGAGACGGCGACATCATCGATATAGACGTCGATAAATACGAGATAAACGTTCGCCTAAGCGAAGCCGAGATCGCAAAGAGAAGAGCGGAATTTAAGCCAGTCGATAAACCGCTAACATCTCGCTGGTTAAGGCAGTATCAAAAGCTAGTCACGAATGCAAGCAACGGAGCAGTGCTAGAAGCATAAAAATTTACTATAAAAGCAAGGAGTAGCCTCCTTGCTTTTATAAAAATATTAAAATTTCTTCATTTTTTTAAGGATACTAAATGCAACAAGATTTCTATTTTTATGCTGCCATATTTTTAGGAGTACTATTTTTGATTGCGATATTTGTCATCTATTCATTTAATAGAGACAAACTCGAGCTAAAAAGAAATTTGACACAAAAAGAGCAAGAAAATTTTGAAATTTCATCAAATCTAACAAATTTAGTATCTAAAAATAGTGAAAATCTGCAACTAATTAGCGAGCAAAAAGCAAGGCTTATGTCAAATCACGAGCGAATAGACGAGCTCATCAGTGAGATCGATGCGCTAAAAACCAAAATAGCACAAAAAGACGAAGCCGAAGATGCGATGGAGCGCGTGATAAATGAGCTTAAAGAGAGTATCGGTACAGCAAATGAAAGGGCCAAGAATAACGAGGCAAATTTCACTGCAACTCTAGCCGAGCTAAATCAAAATAAAAATGCTTTAGCTGAAGCAAGTGAGAGAGAAAATAGATTAAAACGTGATATGGCTGTGCTTAGAAATGAAATAGAAGCAAAAGAAAATAGTCTAAAAGAGCAAGAGGCAAATTTATTAAAAGTAAAAAATGAGTTAAATTTAGAATTTTCTAATCTTGCAAATAAAATATTTGAAGAAAAAAGTGCGAATTTCACACAAAATAGCCAAAATTCTTTAGATCTTTTACTAAAGCCACTAAAGGAGCAAATTTCAACCTTTCAAGAGCGCGTAAATGCAGTCCACGACGAATCAGTTAAAGGCATGAGCGCACTAGGAACACAGATTAAACACATAAGTGAAATTGGTATCTCGATGTCAAAAGAGGCAAACTCGTTAGCCACTGCATTAAAAGGTAGCAATAAAACACTTGGAAACTGGGGTGAAATACAGCTTGAACGCACATTTGAGGCTTCTGGACTTGTAAAAGATGAGCATTACTTGACGCAACAAAATTTCAAAAACGAAGAAGGCAAACGTCTTATTCCTGATTTTATAGTAAAGATACCAGATGGCAAGCATCTAATAGTTGATTCTAAAGTCTCACTTATAGCTTACGAAAAGGCTATCACAGCTAGCAACGAAGAGGAGCTAAAATTAGCATTGAAAGAGCATATTGCTTCTATGAAAAATCACATAGATAGCTTAAATAGCAAAAATTACGGTGAGATCGTACCTGATAGTCCTGATTTTGTATTGATGTTTATACCAATTGAGCCAGCATATATCGAGGCTATGAAATTTGATAGTTCCCTTTTTGACTACGCATTTCAAAAGCGCGTAATACTAGTATCTCACACTACGCTTATGCCTATTCTTCGCACAGTGGCAAATTTATGGCGAATAGAGCGTGGCAATGAAGAGGCCAAAAATATCGTAAAGAGTGCGATTAAAATTTATGATAAAGTCCGCAATGTGGCCGAGCACATGAATAGGCTTAGCAATACACTAAATACTGCAAATAAACATTTTAACGCCCTTGCATCAAGTTTTAGTGGTAGAGATGGTCTTATCAGTAGACTTGAAAATTTTAAACGTTTGTCTCCAGACGATCAAAAAGATATAGAAGTAAAAGAGATCGGCGTAAATAACGAATTAGAAAAAGAGGATTAGGATATGGCTAGAAAAACTAGCCATAAAATTTATTTTAAAAGACCTTGTTTTTTCATTTGATCCATTACTTGAGCAAACATCTCTTTAGCTTGTTTGCAAGTAGCGTCTTGTTGCTCTTTTGGTAAAGAAGCTAGTTGATCCATTGATTGTTTCTTTTGATCTTCATACATTTTTACTTGTTGCTCTTGACCAGCTTGTTTGTAAGCTTCGACCATTTTGTCGATGTCTGAGAAGTAAGACTTGCAAGTATCTGTAAGATCCGCAGCGTTTAGGCTTAGTGCAAAGCCAAGAGTAGCTAAAACTAAAAGTGATTTTTTCATCTCTTTCTCCTTGTGAAAATTTAAGGAGATTATATAACTTTTTTATTTTAAATAGATTTAAATTTATTAAATTTAGCCAAGACAAGCGCCTTGGCTAAATTTTTTGGCTTTTTAGCCTAAGAATTCGCGCTTAAAATACTCTTTTGGAGCTTTGCAAAGTGGGCAAGCGCCTGGAGCTTTTTTGCCTCTATGAACGTGTCCGCACACCTCGCAAACCCAGATATCTTCTTCGTCGCTCTCAAAAAAGCCCTCTTCATCAAGCATCTTTTTAAGCTCTAAATACTCTCTTTCATGCTCTACTTCAACCTTGCCGATCGCGTTAAATAGCCTCTCAACATCTCTTAGCTCTTCTTCTTTTGCGATCTTTGCAAAGTCTGGATACATCGTCGTATGCTCGTAGTTTTCGCCAGCTGCAGCGTCAAGTAAATTTTTATCCATCTTATCGATCGGATCGTTCATCATCTCGTGATATTTCTTAAATTCAGCCCTCGCGTGCCATTTCTCGTTCTCAGCTGCCTCGTAAAAGTGTCTGGCTATCGCGTGATAGCCTGCTTCTTTGGCTAGGTCGCCGTAAAGCTCATATTTGTTTCTAGCTTGTGACTCGCCAGCAAATGCCTTCATCAAATTTACCGCTGTTAAATTTTCAGTCACGCACTTCATCTCTTCGCCGCAACAGGTTAATGTGCCGCCACCAACTTTTTGTACTTCGATTTCGTTGCCGCATTTTTCGCATTTGTATGTTTCGTACTGTCTCATTTTGACTCCTATTTTGATAAATTTTGAGTGGATTATAACCAAATAATTAAAATAAGTAAATAATAATTTTTATTGATAACGTATATTATTATTTTATTCTTTACATAAAATTTGTGTGAGTTTTGTTACAAATGGAGAGACTAGCAAAAGCACAGGATAAGCTACTACAAAGGCTTTTACGTAGGCGATTAGCCAAATTTTAACAAAGCCATCAATAAAACCAAGGTTTAGATATGTCAGCACAAATGACATAAAAAACGCCATAAATGCTGACATTATAAACGCAAAAACATATTTATAAAATTTTGCTGGTATCATGAAATTTTACCTATCAACTCGCCTAGTCTTTTTGCATGATTGAGCGCCTTTTGCCTCATCAAAGCAAACTTTGCCTCATCGTGCCTACTCTGATACGAAAGCCCTCCACTATAAATATATCCTGCAAACTCCATCCCGCAAGTATTTGCTAGTGCCTTAAGTGGTGGCAAAAATTCCTCTATCTCGTATCGCTGAAGCGCTTCTTTTTTATAAAGTTCCTCAGGCGCTCCAGAGGTAAATGAAAGCACCAGCTTCTTGCCACGTAGCTTATCTCCCTTGCTGCCATGAGAGAAGCCATGAACTAGCACATCTTCAAACCACTTTTGTAAAAGTGACGGCACGCCGTACCAGAAAAATGGATAAACAAGCACGATCACATCAGCCTTTACTAGCTTTTCTTGCTCGGCTTTTACATCGATAGCGTAGTTTTTATAAAGCTCACTTAATATGTCAAATTTAGCCTCTGGCACGTACTTTTTTAGCTCACTCAAAATTATCTTATTTACAAAAGAATTTTCAAGGTCAGTGTGACCTGATACAACTAAAATTTCACTCATTTTCTCTCCTTAAATTTACTTGCAAACAAAGCTACTTGCCTTGCTCGCGTCACCGCCCACATATGTAGCCACCTTTGGATATGCACACCAAAAATTCCTTGCCAGCGTAGCTCTTGCTCTTAGCTAGCATGCTCTTTATCCTTTTCGTTCCACACCGCATCTATCATCTCGTTGTTTAAAATTTTCACATCTTTTAAACTCTCGCATCCTGCCTTATCAAGGGCAAAAGCCGCACTGCTAAAAAGTGCTAAGGCGCAAAAAAGTGAAATTTTCTTCATAAATCTCCTAAAATTTTACCTTGCTAAATGAAGTCTCGTTTTTGAGAGCAAAGCCATCAAATTCATCTATAAGTCCAGCTCGCTCTTTGGCGTAAGCCTTGTAGTTTTCGCTGTGGCGGTAGCTCTCAAAGCTAGCTTCGTCTTTGTAAATTTCAACCAAGATCCACTTATTAGGTGCCTCTTTTTGACTAAAGGCAAACTGCGCAAATGCAGCGTCATCTACGCTTTTTTGCATATATTTTTTAATGATCTTTTCAAATTTCGCATCGCTTTTTGCTTTTAGGCTTAAATTCGTCATGTGAAAATAGGCATCTTTTAGGCGCTCTGGCGTTAAATTTTTAGAAAAAGCGGCCCATTTTTTACGCTAAAAGCCTTTTTACTAGCTAAAATTTCAGCGCTCGCACTTGCAAATTTCTTGTAGTGCGCTGAGGCTACGTGTTTTTTATAAGCCGTCTCGTCCTTGTAAAACTCAAGCACATAAAATAGCTCCGGCTTACTCTTTGCGCTCATGAAAAATATCGCCTGTGTGCCTGGCTCACTCTTTGAGTTTAGAATATTTTCTCTGCCAAGCTCTTTTAGCAAAGTCTTATTATTTGGCGTTGAAAGCAGCTCGTGTAAGCTCACTTTCGCCTCCGCCCCAAAGGCAAAAACCGCCAAAATCGCTAGTAAAAATAGCTTTTTTATCATCAAATTTCCTTAAATTTATCTCTGTTCAACTCTTTTCATCCAAGCAAAAAGCTCATCAAGGTCGTAGTCACCGCCATGCCTTTGCCCCCAAACTGCTTCAAAATCAACCTCCTTGCCAGCATTTTTAAGCGATAGTGCGAGCATAGCAGGCACGGCAAGCGCTAAGTCGGTGTCGTTTGTGCCCTGTCTTATGCGGTAAAATTTCGCCGCCTCTTTGTTTTTAGCGTAGTTCATAGCATTCATCATCTTTATGACGCTAGCCTCCGCCATCTCGCCCTCGCTTCGCTCTTTTGCAAAATTAGTAAAGTGCTTTGCAGGCATTTTGCTATCGCCGAATAGATCGTTTTCAGGATTTTCCAGTGCAAGTCCGTCAAAGGCAACCGGTGCTTTAGCACGTTTTAGAGAAGCGATAAAATCTTCAAATTTAAAGGTATATCCAAGCTGGCAACCTTGCGTGTCAAGAGTTATAAATTTTGGTGTGAGCGTGTTTTTGTCGCTGCTTTTTGTAGCGGTAAATGCCCTTGAAATGAGGACGTTTATATACTCTTTGAAGCTACCCTCGCCATTTTCATCAAGGCTTAGAGCGTGGCCTTTGGCGTCTTTTAAATTTAGCGAGTTTAGATAGGCTGGAAATTTACTCTTTAGCTCGCGTGAGAGCTCTTTTTGTGTGGCGTTTAGCTCACCTGTGATCATCTTTGGCTTTTTGCTCCTGTCGTTAAAGCTAGCCGCGTCAAGGCTTGCAAAGTCTATCCTTTCAAATTTATCCAGATCCCCAAACATCCACTCATAAGCCTCGTCCTCATGCTCTAAATTTGTAACAGGGCAGTAGGCTGAGACGGCATAAATTTGATCGTCCGCCTTTGCAGCACCTAGCTCGTCAAGATATGGCTCGTACTCTTTTGCCCCCGTGCTAACGCCTAAAAGTGCCGACATCGCGCCGCCTGCGCTCGTGCCGTTTGAGATGATCTTATTTGCGTCGCCTGGCATAAATTTATCGTTAAATTTAAGATATCTAACGGCCGCTTTTAGATCGACTATCGCGGCTGGGGCTTTGCCGATGAAGCGCTCACCATCTTTTAGCGTCCTGCCTCTAGCGCCAACGCTAGCCACGACGTAACCTCTAAGAAGCGCTTCAAGGGTGGCATTTGGCTTTTCGTTTTGAATTTCTGGCTTTGAAGGCATTGCTGGCATGTAGCCACCAATCGCATTTGGCATAAAAATAGCTGCCTTTTGGTCGCTAAATTTACCCTCTGGCACGTAAAAATTTAAGACCTGATAGTCGCTAACTGGCTTTGCCACATAGACTATGCCTTCATAGGCTCTAAATTTAAGCATCCTATCGCCAACTTGCACGCTTTTTAACTCAAATTTGTTTTCATCAAATTTAAGCTCGCCGCCAAAGCAAGCGCCTACTAAACAAACCCCTAAAATAGCAACTCTAACGCATTTCATGATCTGCCTTTTTATTTTGTCCTACTTTTGCTTTACTAGTCTTGGCGTAGGCTACCAAGGCTTTAGCGCCTAGTTATCTTTTGGCTCATACTTGACCGCATAGTCAAATTTAGGCTGGTGCAGTGAAAACTCAAAGCTATCTCTATCGACCGAGCCAACGCAGTAATGGCTATCATAAAGGCGAAGCAAAAAACTCCGCCATCTGCTCGCTCGTGTGGTACTTTTTAAACACTTTGTCGTAGTCGTAGCTCTCTTTGCTAGTTGCTACCATGCCAAATTCTGTCTTTGTGGCAGCTTGAGCTAGCACTTTTGCCTGCTTATCCTGTGCTAGCTCGTGGTAAAGTCCCTCGCTAAAGGCACTTACGAAAAATTTGCTAGCGCAGTATGTGACGGCGTTTGGCACGATCTTGTAGCCACCTATCGAGGAAATATTGATAAGCTGTGTATCTTTGTCTTTATACTTTTTCGTAAAGAGCGTTGAGAGTGTCACAAGCGCAGTGATATTTAAATTTATCATCTGTGTGATTTTTTCTAAATTTTGCTCGCCGACCTTGTTATAGCCGCCAAAGCCAGCGTTGTTTATAAGCGCTTTTAGCTCAAATTTTTCTAAATTACGCCAAAGAGATATGGCATTTTCTTGCTTTGAGAGATCGCAAAGCTCTATAACCACATCAACATTTGCAAATTTAGCTATCTCACCTTTTAGCTCTTCTAAAAGCTCGCCACGCCTTGCAACAAGGATCAAATTCTCCCAGCGCCTTGCAAATGCCTTTGCCGCGGCCGCTCCTATGCCTGAGCTTGCTCCAGTGATGGCGATGTATCTTTTCACTTAGCATACTCCATAGGGCTATAAATTTTGATACCCTCGCTGTGGTCATCTTGCGCTACTTGCACGATCACTTTAGCGATATCAGCCGCTCTCATCGGACGATACTCGTCAAAAAAGCCTTTTGGGATAAATTTAAACGCCTTTATCACCAAATACTCACCTAGTCTAAATTCCTTTCTCTCAGCCTCGATAAGTGGCAGCCTAGCGATATGAAATGAGCTATATCCAAGCTCTTTTATCTTCGCTTCTGCCTGACCTTTTGCCTTTAGGTAAAACGAGCCTGACTTTCTGTTTGCCCCTGCAGCCGAGAGCAAGACAAAGCGTTTTGCACCGCACTCCAAGCCAAATTTAGCGAAATTTATCGGATAGGTCACATCGACTTTATAAAACTGCTCTTTGTGTTTTGCCGCCTTCATCGTCGTGCCAAGCGCGCAAAATACGTCATCAGCTATAAACGGCACCTCATCTTTAAAATCATCAAAATTTACTATCTTTACTTCAAGCTTTTCATGAGTAAATTCTAGCTCATGCCTAACGAGAGCAACCACCTTGCTATAGTGCTCACTCTCGCATAAATCTTTTAAAATTTCACTTCCCACAGCACCGCTAGCTCCAGCTATAAGGGCGATCTTTTTCATATCTTTCCTTTGTAAAATTTAGATAAATTCTATCTCGCTAAGGCAAAAATTTCACTTATTGCCTCTTTTGTATAAATTTGCTCCAAGCCCCTGCCCTTGGCGTAGTCATAAACTAGCGCCATGATCTCGTCTAAATTTGACTCATCTACGCCGATCTCAATTAGGCTTGTTGGTGTGCCGATCTTGCTAAACCACTCTTTTAGCCTCTCTATGGCCACGTCTGCGTCATCTACGCCAAAAATTTCTTTGCTAAAGCGCTTAAATGCCTTTAAATTTCTACTTTTATACCACTTCATCCAAGCTGGCATGACCACACTTAGCCCAGCCCCATGCGCGCAGTCCACGACCGCACCTATGGCGTGCTCGATCATGTGATTTGGATATGAGTAGCCGGCTGTGCCAACGTAAGTTAAGCCATTTAGCGCCATAGTCGCAGCCCAAGCAAACTCCCCTCTAGCATCGTAATTACCTGGCTCTTTTAGTAAAATTTCTGTCGTTTTTATAACGGTTTTTATGTTTGCTTCGACATATAAATTTATGATCTCAGGCTGGATACTCGCTGTAAAGTAGCCCTCTATGCTGTGAGCAATGATGTCTGAAGCCGAATAGACCAAATACTCCTTGCTAACGCTTGCTTGAAGAAGTGGGTTTATCACCGACACTTTTGGGTAAAGACAAGCGCCGTGCATGGCAAATTTCTCTTTTGTGGCTTCGTTTGTGACGACTGCGCCGCCGTTCATCTCTGAGCCAGTTGCAGCAAGCGTTATGATGTCAAAGATCATTAGCGCCTCTTTTGGGCAATTGCCAGTAAAAAAGTCCCAAACATCGCCGTTATATCTAACTCCAGCAGCCACGGCTTTGGCACTATCAAGCACCGAGCCACCGCCTATGGCTAGCACGCTATCGACGCCCTCTTTTTTAGCTAAATTTATAGCCTCATTTACCTTGCTTAACACTGGATTTGACTTCACGCCACCTATATCGCAAAACTCGACACCATTTGCACTTAAGCTCTTTGCTGCTAGGTCAAAAAGACCATTTTGTTTGATCCTATCGCTGCCATAGATGATAAGCGTCTTTTTAACGCCAAATTCTTTCATGTATCTGCCGATATTTTGCTCTTTGTCTTTGCCAAATTCTATTTTTGTAGGGTTTAAAAAGCTAAAATTTTGCATAGTTTCTCCTTATTAGTTTTAATGATTATAGTTTTGCAAAGCAAAAATTTTTGTTAAAAATAATGAGTAGAAATTTAAAAATTTCTTAGTTTGATAGGAAGTTTTGAGATGATTTTTTTCGGATCAAAGCTACTTTTAGCATCAACTAAATTTCCAAAATTTTCACCTGTACTAAGGAATTTTTGCAAATAATAATTGCCTCTATATCCAAGGTTATAAAGAATTTCAGACATCAAAGAAATATCTGCTTCATCTAAAAAATCTGCATGCACGGTTGTTCTTACTTCAAAATCAAAATTTATCTCAAGCAGATATTTTAGCGTGCTAATAAATTTTTCATATAAATTTGAGCCAGTTACGCCAACAAATTTCTCTTTTGGCGCTTTAAAATCAAGTGCGATATAGTCAATCAGCCCTTCGCCTATCGCCTCTTTTAAAATCTCAATATGAGAGCCATTTGTATCGACCTTTAGGCAAAAATTTCTTGACTTAACCTCTCTTGCAAGTTTTAAAAACAAAGGATTTGCTGTGCATTCGCCACCGCTAAAGACGATGCCATTTAGCTTACCTATACGGCGGTCTAAAAAGCTACAAACCTCATCCATTTCTATATTGCCATTTGAATTTACAACTTCTATATTGTAGCAATACACGCATCGCATATTACAGCCTGCAAACCAAACTACCGCAGCCACTTTGTCTGGATAATCAAGCGTAGTAAATGGCGTTATACTAAAGACTTTATGCAAATTTATGGACCTTTTGAGATTTAAAAGGCACAGAAGATTGTGCCTTTTTTATTTGAGTTTTTATGTTTTTATTGGCTGCGGTGATTATCTTTTGCAGCAACTTGCGTATTCATCAAATTTAATACGCTCTTTATGCTCACCTTTTTTACCAAGGTTAAAGCTCTCAACTGGGCGATGATAACCCATAACACGAGTATAGACTACGCATTTTGTGCGTTTGTCTTGTACTTTTTCTAAAATTTCTTTTTCTGTCATTTTCCTCTCCTTATTTGGAATTGTTTTTCTCTTTTTCTATTAATTCTGCATCACAAAGCGGACAAAATTCATGCTCTCCAGCAATGTATCCATGCTTTGAACAAACGCTAAATACTGGCGTTATCGTGATATATGGAAGCTTATAATTTGAGATTATGCTCTTTACAAGCTCCTTGCAAGCTTTAGGTGAGCTGATCCTTTCTTTCATATAAAGGTGAAATACTGTGCCACCAGTGTATGAAGTCTGAAGATCATCTTGCAAATCAAGTGCCTCGTAAGCATCATCTGTAAAATTTGCTGGAAGCTGGGTTGAGTTTGTGTAGTAAATATTCTCCCCGCCACCTGCTTGGATGATGTCTGGATAGCGCTTTTTATCCTCTTTGGCAAAGCGGTATGTTGTACCTTCAGCTGGTGTTGCCTCAAGGTTATATAAATTTCCAGTTTCTTCTTGAAATGTCCTTATCTTATCGCGTAAAAACTCAACCATCTCAATAGCAAAATCACGTCCAAATTTTGTTGAGATATTCTCTTTGTCATTTGTGAAATTTCTAAGAAGTTCGTTCATACCATTTATACCGATCGTGCTAAAGTGGTTATTAAAGTGCTTTAGATATCTAGCCGTATAAGGATAAAGCCCTCTGTCATACATCTCTTGGATAAATTTACGCTTCTTTTCAAGTGTTGATTTAGCAAGTTCTAAAAGATAGCTAAGCCTGTTATAAAGTGCGACTTTATCGCCTTTGAAGTTGTATCCTAGGCGAGCTAAATTTATAGTGACGACGCCGATTGAGCCTGTCATCTCAGCACTACCAAAAAGACCACCACCTCGTTTTAAAAGCTCTCTTAGATCAAGTTGCAAACGGCAGCACATAGAGCGAACATGTCCTGGTTTGTAGGCTTTTTCGTTTTCTATCTTATTGCCATTTTCGTCATAAGTGTATTGTGAGCCGATAAAATTTTGAAAGTAGCTTGAGCCCATTTTGGCAGTATTTTCAAAGAGTACATCCGCTACTTCACTATCCCAGTCAAAATCCTCTGTGATATTTACCGTTGGTATAGGAAATGTGAAAGGCTGCGAGCACTTATCGCCAGCTGTTAAAACCTCGTAAAATGCCTTATCTATGCGTGCCATTTCAGGCTCGAAGTCCTTGTAGGTCATATCGATCAAATTTTTTCTGCCACGCCCGTTTGCTTTTTTCAAAATTTTTTCATCTTTTACATTTGTAAAGAGGTGTATATCATCGCTCGTTGGGATCTGATCTCTTAGGTCGCTTGGGCAAGTGATGTCGATAGTTACGTTTGTAAATGGACTTTGTCCCCAGCGCGCAGGAACGTTTAAGTTAAAAATAAAGCTAGTGATCGCCTTTTTGATCTCAGCGTCACTTAGATCATCTTTGAAAACATAAGGCGCAAGGTAGGTGTCAAAGCTAGAAAAAGCTTGAGCGCCAGCCCACTCGCTTTGCAAAATTCCTAAGAAATTTGCCATTTGATAAAGTGCTTCTCTAAAGTGCTTTGGCGCTTTGCTCTCGACCCTACCACGAACGCCGTTAAAACCCTCGTTTAGCAAAGCCCTTAGGCTCCAGCCAGCACAATACCCTGTAAGGCAGTCAAGGTCGTGGATGTGGTAGTCGCCATTTCTATGAGCAAGACCCTCTTCTTTGCTATAAACAGCGTCTAGCCAGTAGTTTGCGATGACTTTACCAGCGGTGTTGTTAATGAGTCCTGCGTTTGAGTAGCTTGTATTTGAGTTTGCAGAAATTCTCCAGTCGGTACCATTTATATACTCATTTATCGTTTGAGTTGAATTTATGTAAGTCGTATCGTCATTTAGGCCTAAAATTTGCTCACGTTGGAGCTTATGAGTGTGGCGGTAGAGCATAAAGCTCTTTAAAACGTCGAAATATCCGCTATTAAATAGCTCTTTTTCGATCGCATCTTGGATGTCTTCGACTGTTATTGCGCTTGATTTTTGAAAGATATCTTGGACAACATTTGTAAAAACTTTCTCATCATAAGCTAAATTTTCGCTAGCAAATGCTTTTTTTATCGCATCTACTATCTTATATGCTACAAATTCTTGTCTTGTGCCATCTCTCTTCAAAATCTCACGCATTACTCGCTCTTTCTTCTAAATTTTTCAATATAAAGTTTAAAAGTATAGGACAAGAAAGCTTAAACAATAGATAACTATTTTATTTTGTTTAATAATATTTATCAAAAAATATAAAATTTTGGAAAGTTTTCTTAAATATATTTTTGCGTATTTTAAGTATTTTAAAGTAAAATTTGATTACTTTTACTTAAATAATTATTTTAGTTTTAGTTTTTAAAATAGTAGATTTAGAATTTTGCAGGTCAATCAAGCTTATTTGGGTATAATCTCAGAAATTTATAGATAGAGACATTTACATTAGCTAATACGTTTTTAAATTTAGATAAAATTAATAGAGGCAACTAATTTACTTTTGTTAAATTCATTATATTAATTAGATTAACAATTCAACTATTTAGTTTTATAGATACTCAGAATATACTTTTCCATATCTGCTTCACTTGGTGGAGATAATAATTTATGAGATTTTAACTGTTTTATATCTATTTTTCCATATACAAGATCCAACATATCAAATCCTATGTCTGAAATAATATTTTGATTTTCTAACCATTTTTCAAAAAATAAATATTCTATATGAAAGTTAATATTCCTTTCACAATCGCTATGTTTTTCTACTGCTTTTGTTATCTCACCACTTTCTCGCATATATTTTAAATCATTATCATTCCAATTACTATTTTTTATGTTAATTTCTATAAATTCT
Organism: Campylobacter concisus; assembly: GCF_002165775.1. Lineage (NCBI taxonomy): Bacteria > Pseudomonadati > Campylobacterota > Epsilonproteobacteria > Campylobacterales > Campylobacteraceae > Campylobacter > Campylobacter concisus. Next base: position 129,191 of record NZ_NDYP01000007.1, read on the forward strand.
TTTTCATAATCTTTTTTACATATATTTACAAATTTTTGCTTTGTCTCTATTGCTTTTAAAAAACTATCTTTCCATAGTTTATAATCAGGTTCTTGAATAAACAGGATTTCTTGATATTTTTTCATATTAGATAAATATCTTTTGATTATATCTTCATAAATATCTTTTTCTGAGCTACTTTTAGCATTGCCTAAATATTCATATAATTTATTAAGTTGTTGTTTTATTCTATCAATAGGCAATATCAGAGATTTTTTTAAATCTTGATCAATATTGTTAATATTTTTTATTTTAAAAATATTAGATACATTTCTATCATCAAATAAATCGGTTAACATGCTTTTATAGGAGATATATTCAATCGTTGTATTGGTATATAATTTTTTTAAGTCTATTAAATTTTGTTTATAAACCAGTTCTTTACTTCTTAAATCTTGTACATTTTTTTCATATTCTTCCATTTGTTTAATTAAGGCATTATTGGTGTTTTTAAGATCGTTTTCTTTCTTATTAAGTTCAGCTATTCTAATATTAGTCAAATTAAGTTCATTTGACTTCTTTAATAATTCTTTGCTAATTTTTTGATTTTCAACAGTAATATTTTGTTCTTTTTCATTTAATGTAGCTACTTGTTTTTCTAGCATTTTCATTTCAAATGTTGGCTTAATTGTATAAATATACCCATATATGGCAGTTATTGCAACAATAATAGTTGCAATATTACCAAGAATAGAATAAGTATCTTTATTTTTTAAAATTTTATAAATACATTTTATAAAATATAATAGCCATACTTTCATAGCTTTCTTACTCCTAAACAAGAAAACAAATCAAATGTCTTATTATAAAAAGTTCTCTACTGACATCCCTCACACTCGATCGAGCGGTCAGCTACGTCGTTTAGCTTTTCGCTGTCTGGGCTTTCAGAGCGTAGATAGTAGGTTGATTTTAGTCCAAGCTCCCATGCAAGCGTGTAAATTTCACTTAGATATCCGCCGCTTGCTTTGTCTAAGCTCATGAAGATATTTAGACTTTGACCTTGATCGATCCATTTTTGGCGGATCGCGCCTGCTTTTATCAAAATTCTCTGATCAAGCTCATAAGCTGGCGTGTAAAACTGCCAAGTATCTGGGCTTAAATTTGGCACGACATTTGGGATCATACCGCTTAGGTTGTGCTCAAACCACTTGCGTTTATAGACTGGCTCGATAGTCTGAGTGGTACCAACAAGGATCGAGATCGAGCTAGTTGGAGCGATTGCCATTAGATAGCCGTTTCTCATGCCGTCACGTTTGACTTTCTCTCTTAGCTTGTCCCAGTCACAGACATTTTCGTCAAATAGCCCGCCTTTGTCGTTTAAAAGCGCTTTTGCGTTCTCGTTCGCGGTGTCTATCGGCATGATGCCTTTACTCCATTTTGAGCCCTCAAATTTTGGATATACACCCTTTTCTACGGCTAAATTTGAGCTAGCGTAGATGGCGTTATAGCTTATGTTTTCCATTATGCTGTCAATGAGCGCCAAATGCTCATAGCTGCCCCATTTTACGTTTTTCTCAGCTAGCATTTGCGCCTCGCCCATGACGCCAAGGCCGATCGAACGAGATGATAGGTTTGTGTGTTTTACCTTTTTGTGTGGATAGAAATTTAGGTCTATAACGTTATCAAGCATCCTGATAGCTATCGGCACGACACGCTCGATGTCCTCTTTGCTATTTATCTTACTTAAATTTATACTTGCGAGGTTGCAAACTGCCGTTTTGCCCTCGATGCTTTCTTTTTCTACGATAAAAATTTGCTTGCCTTTTAGGCTATCAAGCGCGCTAAGCTTTTTGGCTTTTTTAGTTATGCCGCTATCGACCGTGACGTCTTCTTCTTCATCAAATAGCTCTTCGCTGCCATCTTCATAAGTGATCTTGATCTTATAGTAGTTTGGCGCTGTGTTTTGGAAAATCTCGGTGCATAAATTTGAGCTTCTGATGATGCCCTCGTGGTCGTTTGGATTTGCTTTGTTGGCATTGTCTTTAAAGCATAAAAATGGCATGCCGGTCTCAAAATAGCTAGTTAAAATTTTCTTCCAAAGCTCTTTTGCAAGGATGGTATTTTTCTGTATATTTTCGTCGTTTTCATACTCTAAGTATCTCTTCTCAAACTCCTCGCCGTAAAGGTCGCAAAGGTCGCTCACTTGAGCTGGGTCAAAGAGGCTCCAGCGGCCATTTTCTTTGACACGCTTCATAAATAAGTCGTTTATCCAAAGCGCAGGGAATAGCTCGTGCGCACGACGTCTCTCCTCGCCTGAGTTTTTACGAAGATCAAGAAAATCACTCACGTCCATGTGCCACGGCTCAATATAAACAGCGATCGCACCTTTTCTAGTGCCTAGCTGATCGACCGCTACTGCGATGTCGTTTGTCACTTTTAAAAATGGAATGATGCCGCCAGCTGCGTTTTTGTGTCCGTCGATACTGCCACCCATCGCACGTACCTTGCTCCAATCCCAGCCGATGCCGCCACCAAATTTTGAAAGTAATGCCATCTCTTTGTAGCTATCAAAGATTCCCTCGATATTATCAGGCGTGCTACCTACGTAACAGCTGCTTAGCTGGTGGCGTGTAGTCCTTGCATTTGAGAGCGTTGGCGTGGCTAGCATCACTTCAAATTTAGAGATAAGGTCGTAAAATTTCTTAGCCCAGCCTTGGCTGTCTAGCTCATTTTGCGCAAGAAACATCGCGATCGCCATAAACATATGTTGTGGAAGCTCGATTGGCATGCCATTCTTGTCTTTGATAAGATAGCGGTCATAAAGTGTTTTGATACCAAGATATGCAAACTGAAGGTCTCGCTCTGGTTTGATGTAGGCGTTTAGATCCTCTAGGTCATACTTCTCTTTTAGCCCCGGGATAATGCGGCCTACTTTTTCGCCTTTTACTAGGTAATCTTTTAAGTGATTGTAGCCGTTAAAGCCGGTCACTTTGTGATAAAGGTCGAACAAAAATAGCCTCGCAGCGACAAATGTCCAATTTGGGCGATCGATGTCAATCTTGTCAACTGCTGTTTTTATAAGAGTTTGCTGAATTTCCTCAGTCGTTATCATATCTCTAAACTGGATTTTCGCGTCTACTTCAAGTTCACTAAGACTTACATTGTTAAGGCCAAAAACGGCTTCATTTGTATATTTTTTAATCTTACTTATATCAAGCTCTTCGGTTCTTCCATTGCGTTTTATAACTTTCAAAAATATCTCTCCGTGTTAAATTTTAATGTGGGATTTTATCCAAAAAGAGATAAAAACTCTCTTTGCTGCAAACTATTTTAAATACAAATTTAACTATCAAAATGAGAAAAGTAAAGCTCGCCAAGTGCTTTAATCTAAAATTCTCAAAGCAATATAATAACGTTTTGGATTGCCTTTTTCGCTAAATTTATGCCACTCAAATTTACATGTTTTTGCAAGCAAATGCCATCTCCTTAGCTAGTAATTAACATTATAGTTTTTTGCGGTAGCTGTAGAAAAAAAAAGGGGGGGGAGGGGTAATTTTACCCCTTGCTTTTAAATTTATTTGCCAAAGACTCTAGCAAAAATTTTATCTACGTTTTTGGTGTAGTAGTTGTAGTCAAAGCACTCTTTGATCTCATCTTTGCTAAGGCTCTTAGTTAGGTCCTCGTCGTTTAGCAAATTTTGTAAAAATAGGCTGTGACCTTGCTCGTCGATCGCTTTTTTGCCCTCTTGCAAGTCTACCCAGACCTTCATGGCATTGCGCTGAACGATCTTGTATGCGTCCTCTCTAGAGATTCCGCGCTGCGGCAGTTGTAAAAGCACGCGCTGTGAAAAGACTAGTCCGCCTGTTAAATTTAAATTTTTCATCATATTTTCTGGATATACGACTAAATTTGCTATCAAATTTTTGATGCGAACCAGCATAAAATCAGCCGTGACAAACATATCTGGCAGGATAAATCTCTCGACCGAGCTGTGGCTGATGTCGCGCTCGTGCCAAAGGGCGACATTTTCAAGAGCTGGTGTGACGTATGAGCGAAGTACTCTACAAAGACCGGTGATGTTTTCACTAAGGACTGGATTGCGTTTATGCGGCATCGCGCTTGAGCCCTTTTGTCCAGGGCTAAAATACTCCTCTGCCTCGTAAACTTCAGTCCTTTGGTAATGCCTAATAGCAACTGCGATCTTCTCACAAGTAGAAGCTAGAACTGCGATGGCGCTTACCACATGTGCGTAGCGGTCGCGCTGGATCACTTGGTTTGACGCTGGGGCAGCCTTAAGACCTAGCTCCTCGCATGTTAGCTCTTCAAATTCCATCGGAGCGTGGGCTAAATTTCCCATAGCGCCTGAGAGTTTGCCGTAACTTATCGTATCTTTTGCATCCTTGATGAGCTTTAGTGCCCTTGCGATCTCATCGTACCAGATGGCAAGCACAAGGCCAAAAGTTATTGGCTCGCCGTGGATGCCGTGGCTTCTGCCGACCATAAGCGTGTGCTTGTGCTCGTTTGCTCTGTTTTTGACCGCCTGCATGAACTCCTCTACGTCGCTGATGATGAGCTCTAGGCTCTCTTTCATCTGAAGTGCGACGGCTGTGTCGATACAGTCACTTGAAGTCATGCCGTAGTGTACGAACCTGCTCTCCTCGCCAAGGCTCTCGCTGACGCTTGTTAAAAATGCGATGACGTCGTGCTTTGTCGTCTTTTCTATCTCGTCAATACGAGCCACTTCAAATTTAGCATTTTTGCAAATTTTCTCACAGTCGCTGTCGCTTATGAAACCTAGCTTATTCCAAGCTTTAACAGCAGCTTTTTCTACCTTGAGCCAAGCATCGTATTTTGCTTGTATGCTCCACTTTTCAGCCATCTCTTTACGTGAGTATCTTTCGACCATTGTTGAACCTTTTGTATTAGTTTGCTTTTGTCCTGAAAGTATAAATTTGGCTTTTTGAGCCAGAAATCACGTCATGTAATTTCTCTAAATTTAAGTTTTGATTATATAAAATCCGGGCTGAAATGTCGGTTATACGCTTATAAATTTGGGCTTAATATAGCTCGCTCATTTTTCAAAAGGATCATTTTTGCCCTATGTAAATAAATTTATCGCCACTGCAGATTACCAAAAAGCTTATGAAATTTTACTGCAAAACGGCTTTAGCATGAGCCAAACCCAGCGCCTCATCGACAAAGGTAGGCTGATCTGTGGCGGCAGTGTCGTGAGCGAGAAAAATGCCATTTTGTCTGGTGATGTATTTTTGATCGACTATGAGGCGACACCAAAGGGACTAAAGCCGATCTTTGAGTGCGAGAGCTTTGCCGTCTTTGACAAGCCAAGTGGGGTGCTGAGCCACCCAAACGGCAGGCACTGCGAATACTCGCTAAATGATGAAATTTACACGCTTTTTGGGCGAGATGCGAGCGTGGCGCATAGGCTGGACTTTGAAACAAGCGGCGTAATAGTCGTGGGAAAAGATAGAAAATCTACGATAAAACTAAAGAAAATCTTTGAAAATAGAGAGGTTTATAAAAGCTACGTCGCGATGGTGCAAGGCAAGATCGAGCGAAAATTTACGATCGATGCTAAGATGGATCTGGCGAACAACTACGACGATGTGAAAATGCGAATGCAAATTTGTGAAAATGGCAAGAGTGCTGTGACTAAAATTTTGCCTATAAAGTATTTTGACGATATCGATACGACTTTGGTTCAGGCTATCCCACTCACTGGTAGGCAACATCAAATTCGGTTGCATTTGTTTCATGTGAAACACAAGATCCTTGGCGAACCACTTTATGGTTTGTCACGTCCGCAGATCGAGAAAATTTTAGATAAAGAGATGAGCGAGCGTGAACGGATAAATTTAACTGGAGCAAAAAGACTCTTGCTTCACTCAGATAAAATTTCTTTTAAATTTGATGAAATTTTTTACACCATAAAAAGTAAATTTGACGCTGAAAGCGAGTTTTATAGATTTGCAAAAGAAGGTTTACTTTAGTCCAAAAATTTTTTTAATAAATTTCTATTTCTCATAAACCCTTACCTACGTTTTGCCAAAGTTTATCGCTTTTAGATACCACAATGATAATTTTGTAGTTTATGTAATTAGTATTCTATTTTATTTCTTTATGAGAGCTAGATTTTTTCTTAATATTAAGGCTCAGAATTTATACCTATCTTTTTCATCTTTTAAAACTTTTAAAATAAGTCCTAATCCGAGTAAAACCACAACAGCAACAAAGACTATTTCGGCTATATCAAGTACACTCATTCTAACTCACACTGGCTTTACTATTATCTTCAAGCGAATGTATTTTTAAATTTTTATCGCTGAAAATAGCTTTAAATTTTGCATTTTCATTTCGCTGTTTTAACTGCCCACAAGCCGCACTTATGTCAAGGCCTTTACTCTGTCTGATCGTGCAAGTAACACCGTGATCTCTTAGATATTCTTGAAATTTTAGCATGCTGGTAAGCTCAGGTCGTCCAAATTCACTGCCCTCATGTGGGTTAAAATATATAAGATTTATCTTCGCTTTTATACCATGAAGTAATTTTACCAACTTCTTAGCATCACTCACGCTATCGTTTAAATCCTTGATAACAAGATATTCAAACATCACACGCTTTCGCATATCGATAGGAAACCCCCTAACAGCATCCATAACAGCCTCGATATTATACGCCTTATTTATCGGCATTAGACGGCTTCTAAGCTCATTAGTAACAGCATGGAGTGATATGGCTAGCAATACCCCAAGATCCATCTCGCCAAGCTTTTTTATCTGGCTGCCAAGTCCACTAGTTGAAACGGTTTGACGACGCGGCGATATGGCTAGACCCTCATTAAGTGCTAAAATTTTGATCGCTTTACTAACGTTAGCAAGATTATCAAGTGGCTCACCCATACCCATATAAACGACATTTATGCGTCTTTCATAAGGTATCTTATTCTCTCTTTTTATCCATAAAATTTGTCCCACAATCTCGCCAGCAGTCAAATTTCTAACAAGGCCGCCCTTTGCTGTTAGGCAAAAAGCACAGCCCATTTTACAGCCGACTTGCGAACTAACACAAACAGTATAACGAGCATGGCGACTGATCTTACCATCTTCGTCGCTGATCTCCTCTTTCATCGGCAGCAAAACGCTCTCTATCTTTAGCCCATCTTTTAGCTCAAAAAGATACTTGATCGAGCCGTCGCTACTTTGCTCAAATTTTACACATTTTAAAGGATCAATATAAAATTTTTCAGCTAGATCTTGACGCATATCTTTAGGCAAATTCAGCATCTGGCTAAATTCGGTTGCATTTTTTTTATATATCCACTCGTATATTTGTGTTGCTCTAAATGGTGGAGAAACTAACTCTTTTAGCTCATCAATACTAAGATCAAGCAAATTTATCACATATTTTCCTTTATATATTTTGTTAGAATTTTCTTGGCCTCTGCGTGATTTTTTACAAAATCAGCATGTGCATTTTTATTACAAAAATTTGTCGCTACAAAAATTCCATAAGCTGGAATTTTAAAAATTTGAGCTACTTTTAGAACAGAAAAAAACTCCATATTTTCTAAAAAATAACCCTTTTCAAACATCTTATGAGCCAAATTTTTGTCTGTAGTTATGAAATTTGACGAATTTATTTTGATAGTTCCACGTGAAACGATAGAAGAAATTTCACACTCGATAGGCGAGTAAGATCTATTTTCTACGCTAGAAATTTCAACATTTGCCCCAATCGAGCTTTCATAAATTTGTAAAATTTCACCATCTTTATAAAGACCAGCTGAGCCAACGAAAACTATTTTTTCTGGCATTTGATACAAATTTCGTTCAGGATTTTTTGACAAATTTTGGCTTAGGCTTTGTAGCTCTGGATTTGATGAGTTTGCAAATTTAGCCTCGATCTTTGCAAGATAGTACGAATCGATATTTTTTAAATTTATACCCTTTTCATCGGCTCCAATACATGCTCGTTTCTGCAAAAATTTTGTCAAATTTATCGCCATATCAACTAGTCCCACACCCATTGGTAAAGCAAAGTCAAAGATTTCGTTTTTTCCTGCAGAGATAACTAACATCAGAGCCTAACCTCAACGCCATTTGTTTTGAGATACTCTTTTAGCTTTTTTATCTCGATCTCTCCAAAGTGAAATATCGAAGCAGCCAAACACGCATCGGCTCCAGCCTCAAAAGCATCTTTAAAGTGCTCCATCTTACCAGCGCCGCCACTTGCGATAGTTGGTATAGAAAGCGTACTAAATATCTTTGTTAGCTCCAGATTAAAGCCCTGTTTGACACCGTCATTGTCCATGGACGTTAGCAATATCTCCCCTGCTCCACGCGACTCGACCTCTTTTGCCCAAGAAAAGGCATCTTTTTTGGTATCGATCCTGCCACCATTTATAAAAACACTATAACCATTTTCGATCTTCTTCGTATCGATCGCAATTACGACACATTGCGAGCCAAATTTCTTAGCTGCCTCATCAATCAAATTTGGCTCTTGTATAGCTGATGAATTTAAGCTTACTTTATCGCAGCCAGCATTTAAAAGGCGAGAGATATCATCGATCGTGCGTATGCCTCCGCCAACTGTTAGTGGGATAAAAAGCTTACTTGCGACCTTTTTTACGACATCGACTATCGTATCACGCCCAAGATGAGAGGCAGTGATATCTAAAAAACAAAGCTCATCAGCACCCTCGTCATTGTATCTTTTAGCTATCTCGACTGGATCTCCAGCATCGACAAGCCCTACGAAATTTACACCCTTTACGACTCTGCCATCTTTTACATCAAGGCATGGGATTATGCGTTTTGCAAAATGATTCAAATCTGTCCTTTATCTATTTTTCTAGCTGCTACCTCAAAATATGGCAAATTAGACCAATTTTCTCGGTTGCCAACTATATAAACAACCTCTTTTGCTCTCGTTAGTGCTACATTTAGTAAATTTGGCGTACTAGCAGCCCATGCTCTAGCACCTTTTGTGGCACCACCAAGAACAAAGATAACAACATCGGCTTCTTTGCCTTGCATAGTGTGAATGGTACCAGCCCCTTTTAAATTTTTACAAACATCTTTAAAAGGTGTTATTATTTTAACACCATCTTTTAGCTTGGCTAGCTTACCATCTAAAAGCTCTTTAACGATCATACCTTCGGCTTTATTATAATTACCTATCCATTCATCACTACTAACATCAATCCATTCTGTTTTGATATTAGGATCACTAAGTTTACTTTCACTATTTCTACCAAGTATCATCATATCATCATATGTTGTTTCGTTTGAAATTTTAAACATAGGGTTGGCGCACCTTCTATGAACGATAAGTGGCGAACCAACCCAAATGAACTTACCCTCTCCTTTTATATATGTACCAATATTTTGTACTTTATCGGCTCGAAGTTGAACTGATGATTTTAGTAGATTAAACTCATCCTTTGCATCGCAGTAGCGTAAAATAGCATTATTTAAAGCTGGCGGTAATGTTACAACGGGCTCAAGTTGAAGTGGATCACCAACTATAACAGCCATGTTTGAACGAAGCAATGCGCCTAATACGTTAGTTAAATTTGCCTGCCCTGCTTCATCTATTAAGAGCAAACCTATATCGCCATTTAGTAGCTCTTTAAAGGTATTATTAAAAGATGCGAAAGTAGAACTAACAACTGGCGTTAGTAAAAATAATCCTTTTATTATTTCACGTCTATCTTTAGCCTCGAGCCCGTTTTTCTCAGCCATTTTTTCATCATTAAATACAACGCTAAGAGCTCGTAAATTTGTTCTAACAGCTTCTTTGCAAGCAAAGATAGTGGCTTTATGCAGATTAAGCGCTTCTTTAAAAAGCTTGATTCTTGCGTTAAAAAGCTTTGTCTTATGAAATTTCTCATCTACGCCAAGCTCTATCATAAATGGCATACTCTTTTGTATTTCTTCATTACTCTGATTAAAGCTACCGTTTAAAAAGCTATCAAGTTCTTCACTTCTGCCAATTAATTTTTGACGTCTAATAAAGTCACCATTAAGTTTGTTGAGATGGTCTATCTTGGTATTAAGTTCTAAAATTTTCTCTTCAAGCTGAGTTATTTGAGCTTTTAGTTCGTTTAATTTTGCTTCATTCTTCTCTTTACTTTCACTATTTTGCTTGCTCGCTTTCAAATTTTGCTCAGCTATTTGGCAATTTATCTCACTAACTTTTTGCGCTTCATTGTTATATTTTTCAAAAGCTTGTGTCTTTAAAATTTGCTGGAAAATAAAAAATGATGGCTTTATAGGCGCACTCAGATACTCTTGTAAAATTTCATTTTGTCCGATAAGCTTTGTTAGCTCGTTAGCTTCCGTAGCCTTTTGCTCTAGCTCATTTTTGCTCAAATCCAGTTCATCTATTAGTGGCTTTAAAAGCTCGTCTATTTGCCTTGCTGAATTATAGTTATCAAGTCTTTTATCAATATTTATAAGCTCGCTATTTATACTTTTTAGCTCCTCTTCTTTGATCCTGATCTCACTAAAAAGTAGATTTACTTCATGTAGGGCTTGATTAAATTTCTCCTTCGCCTCGTCAAAATCATCAACTCCTTCGCCGGTAGCCAAGTATTTGCCAAGCCCCATTAAAAAGCCATCTCGTTCTATAAATTCTTTAAATTCTTTTGAAATATCTTCAAACTGACTATGTGTTTTTTCGATCTTTACGCCATTAATCGCATTAAAAACAAAATTTGACTTGTTTTGTTTTGAACCAAGCGCCACACAAAACAGTCCCCAAGCTGGCTTTGATATAAATGACTTTTCACCAAATTTAGTCTTTTCATCAGCAGAGAGTAGCCTCGTGGCTATAAATTTAAAATAATCAATCTCGCCCGCATAGCCCCCTATGCTCTTTAGCTGGCTTAGCTCCTTGCTCAAAATCTCAACCGCACCGTTATTACAAGAGCTAACGACCATCTCGTAGCCTTGCAGCTCGTCATTTAGCTTAAAATAAAGCACTTTTTTGTCGCTGTCATAAACTGGCTCAAAAATATCATGCCTGCTCATTTGCGCGAGCTTTATCGCCCTAAGCGTCACGACCTCAGCCATCACATCCTTTAAAAGCGTCGTCTTTCCAGTGCCTGGAGCGCCATTTACACTATAAATCCCACCACTTCCTTCTTTAAATTTCTCCATGATATTGTTTAACGCCATTTGTTGCGAGAAATTTAAAGCGTAATCACTTGCAAAGGCCGATCTTGGGTAGAGTTCAGCCCTAAAAAAGTCCCTAACCGCCCTTTGGTTTAGCCCATCTCTAACATCAAGCCTCTCAAATTTATTCTCACTGCCCTCGTCTAAAAATTGATCCGTTAGCTCGTGCGTCCTACCTGACTCGTAAAATTTGATAAGCAAATTTATATCATCTATAAAAAAGCTATTTAAAAGGCTATCATTTTCTTTAAAATTTGGATTTATGATCTTTATTTCAAGCCTTAAAAAATCATTACAAAATGGTGTTTTAAGTGCACTTTTTAGCTCATCGTTTATAAGCTTTATATATTTACCAAATTCCATTTTTTCTTTATAGATAGATAGCTTGTCTTTTATGTGCTCGCATTCTTTGTTAAAGTCGCTTTGGCTTATCTCTTTTAGATGATTTAGGCGAGCCATTGCCCAAGGAGCTGTTGAGATGAAAAGATCATCAGATGAGCTTGGTGTAAAAAACGGAGTTAAATCATCATCTAAATCTACATCTTTTAAAGCAAAATTTTGATCATCTTTACAAAATACCAAATCACCAGCGAGCTTAAATTTATAACAAAATGCCTTTTCAAAGCTCGTTTGCTCAGATCGTAGCTCATCTAAAATTTGCTCTTTTTCAAATTTCACCTTTGCCAGCTTTGAGATATAAATGGCAAGCAAGTCAGTCTCAAAAATACCACCATAAATTGAAATTTCTATACCATTTTTTAAAAGCGAGCAATCAAATGCTCTTAAAATTTGTAGAAATTTCTCATCGAAATTTGCAATCTCAAGGTCTATTGATTTTTTAAATTTCGTATTTGTCTTTTTTGGCTCGTCTAAGGTTTTTGGCTCTAAATATTGTGATAATAAAAAGTATTTTAAGGTATTTGCTTTGCTCAAATTTATGCCCTATTTCGTTATTATTTAGTGATTATAATCCATTTTATATATGATTAAACTAAACTTGTAATCATTGTATAAGTAATTTTTGGCTAATATCGCGGCTATGATAAAGGCAAAAAAGCACTTTGGACAGAATTTTTTACAGGACAAAGCGACACTAGATAAGATCATCCAAGCGATACCCAATGACGTAGCAAACGTCGTTGAGATTGGGCCTGGCTTAGGTGATTTGACATTTAGACTTTTGCAAATTTACAAGACAACCTGTTTTGAGATAGATTGTGAGCTGTTTCAAATTTTAAAGGCCAAATTTGCAAATGAGATCCAAAATGGACAATTAAAACTTTTTTGTAAAGATGCATTAGAGCAGTGGCAGCAAGAGGGCGGACTAAGTAGCGAAAACTACTTTTTGGTCGCAAATTTGCCTTATTATGTTGCTACGAAGATGATACTAAATGCAATAGATGACGAAAAATGCCTTGGGCTTATCGTGATGATACAAAAAGAGGTTGCTCTTAAATTTAGTGCAAAGAGCAAGGATAAAGAATTTAGCGCTTTATCGATCCTCGCTTCACTTCAAGGCAGGTGTGAGCTTTTGTTCGATGTGGATGCAAAGCTTTTTAATCCACCTCCAAAGGTCACATCTTCAGTCATTAAACTACAAAAAACAAAAAAGATTTTTGGCAAAGACGGGATTTTCCAAGATGCAAAACAATACGAGGCTTTTAAAGTATTTTTAAGAGCTGCGTTCGTTTCGCCAAGAAAGACGCTTTTGAAAAATTTATCCACAAATTTTGACAAAAATGCGTTAGAAGAAATTTTTGAAAGCCTAGCTTTAAACCAAAATTTACGTCCACACGAGCTAGATGTCGATTCTTATCTAAAAGTATTTGAAAGATTAAAGGAAGATAATGAACGACAAAAACGAAGAGAAAGTTGTAACTAACCAAAGCAAAAACAACAAAAGACGAAGATTTAGACCAAAAAATAAACCAAAACAAGAAGGCGAAACTACCGAGCAAACTTCACTAGCAAGCAAAAGCGTAATAGATAACTTCTTTGCAGCAGAGCAAGCTGAAACTAAAGCGCACGCCGAGCCAAAGAGCCAAAATTCTCGCCCAAAAAAACAAAGAAACAATAAAAACCAAAACAAAAATGAACAAAATGGCAAAGCAAAAGAGCAAAAGCCTAAGCAGCCACAAGAGTCAAAAAATGACAGCGTAAATGAGACTAAAGCTGAAGTAAAAGAGTCAAAAGATAAACCAAAAAAGGCTAAAAAGCCAAAGAAAAATTTACCAGCCAAGCTAAACGGCAACGAGCAGTGGCAGCAAGACATCGCAAGCGCGATGGAGGCAAACAAAGCCACTCACGAGCTAAGACTTGAGCCACTAAAATATCTAAATTCAAGCGAGCATAAAATTCGCATAACACCACTTGGCGGTCTTGGCGAGATCGGCGGCAATATGACGGTCTTTGAGACAGAAACTAGCGCCATCATCGTTGATATCGGCATGAGCTTTCCAAGCGAGAGCATGCACGGCGTGGATATCCTCATCCCAGACTTTGACTACGTTCGCAAGATAAAAGATAAGATAAAAGGCGTCATCATCACTCACGCACACGAGGATCACATCGGCGCGGTGCCTTACTTTTATAAAGAGTTTAAATTTCCTATCTACGCCACACCGCTTCCACTTGGCATGATAAATAATAAATTTGAAGAGCACGGGCTAAAACAAGAGCGCTCGCTTTTCCGCTCAGTAGAAAAGAGAAAGCCATATCTTATAGGCGACTTTGAAGTCGAGTGGATACACATAACGCACTCTATCATCGACGCCTCTGCACTTGCGATCACGACAAAGGCTGGCACGATCATCCACACAGGCGACTTCAAGATCGACCACACGCCGATAGATGGCTACCCAACAGACCTTGGCAGACTAGCGTATTATGGCGAGCGTGGCGTGCTCTGTCTGATGAGCGATAGCACAAACAGCTATAAAGAGGGCTTTACAAAGAGTGAAAGCAGCGTTGGCAAGACCTTTGATGCGATATTCTCAAAAGCAAAAGGGCGCGTCATCATGAGCACATTTAGCTCAAACATCCACCGCGTCTATCAAGCGATCGAGTGGGGTTTAAAATACAACCGCAAAGTCTGTGTCATCGGCAGATCAATGGAGCGAAATTTATACACTGCGATGGAGCTTGGCTACATCAAGCTTGATAAGAAAATTTTTATCGATGCAAACGAGGTTGGTAAATTTAAAGATGACGAGGTGCTTATCGTCACTACTGGCAGCCAGGGCGAGACTATGAGCGCGCTTTACCGCATGGCGACAGATGAGCACAAATATATAAAGATAAAGCCGACCGATCAGATAATCATCAGCTCAAAAGCTATCCCAGGCAACGAAAACAGCGTCTCAACGGTGCTAAATTTCTTACTAAAATCAGGTGCGAGCGTCGCTTACCAAGACTTTAGCGAGATCCACGTCAGCGGTCACGCAGCACAAGAAGAGCAAAAGCTGATGCTTCGCCTCATAAAACCAAAATTTTTCTTGCCAGTGCATGGCGAGTACAACCACATCGCAAAGCACAAAGAGACAGCCATTAGCTGTGGTGTGGATGAGCGAAATATCTATCTAATGAGCGACGGCGATCAGATGGAGGTTTGTCAAAAATACCTAAAACGTGTAAAAACGGTAAAAACCGGCAAAGTTTTCATAGATAATCAAATAAATAAACAAATCGCAGATGACGTCGTGATCGACAGACAAAACCTAGCAGAAGCAGGGGTTGTTATGATAATCGCTCAAATTTCACGTCACGGCGCAAAGCTTATCAACAAGCCTCGCGTCATCAGCTACGGCCTTGTGGGTGACAAGCAAGACGCTGAGTTTAGAAAAGAGATGGAGGGCGTGCTAGAGCAGTACCTAAGCAACGTCAAAGAAGAGCTTTTGAAAGATAGCAGACTGCTTGAGTCACAAGTGCGCCAAGTGATCAGAAAGCACATCTTTAGAAAGGTCAAAAAGTACCCGACTATCGTGCCGATCATCTATCTAATGTAAGGGAAATTTATGCAGACAATGAACCAAATCGCCGCTGAAGTCTTAGAGATAGAAGCAAACGAGCTTTTAAGACACGCTAAAAGCGTAGAGATAGAAGATGCTGTAAATTTGATATTTAACGCAAAGGGCAAGGTCATAGTAACAGGCGTAGGCAAGAGCGGTCATGTGGGAGCAAAGATCGCTGCTACGCTTGCAAGCACTGGCACGCCAAGCTTTTTCTTACACCCGACAGAGGCTATGCATGGAGATCTAGGCATGATAGAAAAAGATGATGTCTTGTTAGCCATTAGCTTTAGTGGCGAGAGCGATGAGCTTGTCAAAATTTTGCCTCATGTAAAGCGCTTTGGCGTGAAAATCGTCGCCATGGCAAGGAGCAAGACAAGCTCGCTTGGTAAATTTAGCGACGCTTTTATAGATATAAATGTAGAAAAAGAGGCGTGCCCGCTAAATGCCGCCCCAACGGCATCAACCACGCTAACGTTAGCTCTTGGCGATGCGTTAGCTGTTTGTTTGATGCAAAAGAGAGGCTTTAAAAAAGAGGACTTTGCAAATTTTCACCCAGGTGGTAGCCTTGGCAAGAGGCTATTTTTGAAGGTCAAAGACGTGATGAGAAGCGAAAATTTACCGATAGTCCGCTGGAATGCAAGCCTAAAAAGTGCGATCGATACGATGACGCATGGCAAGCTTGGCACAGTTCTCATAGTCGGTAAAGATGGCGTGCTAGACGCTCTTTTAAGTGACGGCGATCTTAGGCGCGCACTTATGAGAGAGGACTTTGACCTAGAAGAGCCAGCGATGAAATTTGCAACCATGCATCCAAAAGAGATAAACGACAAAGAGATGTTAGCCGTAGATGCGTTAGCCCTCATAGAAAAGTATAAAATTCAGCTTCTAGCCGTCGTAGAAAATGGCGTGCCTGTGGGCGTTTTACACATCCACGACCTTGCAAATTTAGGACTATAAAATGGAAAAAACAAGACTAAACAAATTTATCTCACATAACACAAACTACTCACGCCGTGAGGCAGATGAGCTGATAAAAGCTGGCAAGGTTAGCATAGCAGGGCGTGTGGTTAGCGACCTTGCTACGAGCGTAGATGAAGATGACAAAGTGCGTATAAATGGCCGTTTGATAAAGCTAAAAAAAGAATTTACCGTTATCGTTTATCACAAACAAAAGGGTGAGCTAGTTAGCAAGAAAGATGACCGCGGACGAAAGACGATATATGACACGTTAGATAAGAAATTTGCAAAATTTGTTAGCGTGGGACGCTTAGACTACGCAAGCGAGGGGCTACTTTTACTAACCGACGCTCCAGCGATCGCCACAGCGCTAATGAATAGCGATATAGAAAGAGAGTACTATCTAAAGGTAAAGGGTGAAATTTCAAAAGAGGTGATAGAGGCGATGACAAATGGCTTTTTTGCCAAGGACGCCACCAAAGGCGCGCACGCAAAAACCACTATAAAATCAATGGAATTTAAGCCATTTCTAGCCTATAAAGTCTTTGGCTCAAGTGGTGGTTACACAAAACTAAAAGTCATCATCAATGAGGGACAAAATAGGGAGCTTCGCCGCTTCTTTGGCTACTTTGACCTTGAAGTAATGGATCTAAAAAGGGTTAGCTTTGGTCGTGTTAGCCTTGATATGCTAAAGCCTGGCAAATGGCGCTACTTTGAAAACAGCGAATACGAAGACCTAAGAGACTTTTTAAAGATTAATAACGTTAGATACTAACATTTTATTTTGCCTTCTCTAATAAAGAGAGGCAAGCTAAACATTTCCACTACAAACACTCACCAAAACTGCAAAAATTTACTAAAAGACGTATAAATTTACCTTGCGTATCCACTAAAAGATAAATGGATAATTAACAATAGTCTAAGTTTTAAAAGGACAAAATATTGTTTAAGAATTTTGTAAAAGATGGAGTAAAAATGAAAAAAATTATCTTTTTGTTTGTAGTTTTGCTATCTGTTGGTTTTTCCAAAGATCTTTTGCAGCTAGGAGCTGAAGCTTATATTAGAGGAGACTATAAAACAGCAGTCGAGCAGTTTGAAAAAACTTGTGATAGCGGTTATGTCGATAGTTGTGGTGTTTTAGGAATACTATATATGAATGGTAGGAGTAAAGCAAGACTATAACAAAGCAGCAGAACTATTTGAAAAAGCCTGCAATGGTAAGAATATTGAGAGTTGTAGTATTTTAGGAGTTTTTTATGAGAGTGGACAAGGAGTAAAACAGGATTACCTTAAAGCAGCAGAACTGTATAAAAAAGCTTGTGACAACAATTTTCCCGAGAGTTGTCACAATTTAGGATTTTTGTATATAAATGGTCAAGGAGTAAAAAAAGATTACCTTAAAGCAGCAAAGTTACTTGAAAAAGCTTGTGATGGTGGAGATATTAAGGGTTGTTATAACTTGGGAGTTTTATATAACAATGGACAAGGCTTAAGACAAGATCACCATAAAGCAGCTGAACTATATAAAAAAGCTTGTAATGGTGGCAATATCAAAGGTTGTTATAACTTAGGGGCTTTGTATAATAATGGACAAGGCTTAAGACAAAACTACCACACTGCGAAAGAGTATTTTGGTAAAGCATGTGATTTAGGAGATCAAAATGGATGTGACGCCTATAAAAAACTAAATGAAAAAGGCTTTTAATACCCAAAAACAACCTAGTGAACTCTAACAAATTTAGTGCTTCGCAAATTTATATCTTATTTTCTGAAAGCAAGATGTTTATGTATGGATTTATGAGCGTCTCACCACGTGCTGCGTATAACAAGACCTCTTTAAAATAGTTGTCATTTATGCCGTAGGTGTGAAACTCATATGCCCCTATGCCATATCCCATCGGTGTGATGTCAACCCTTGAGTACCAAGCGTCTTGTGCTAGGATATAGCGGTTTGTATCCTTTGTGTATACATATAGCTTTATCTTTTCTTTATCTTTTTCTGCCATATACCAGATAAAAGAATTTGTAATATCGTTAAAGAAGTAGATATTGCCATTTGGCATGATGGCTTGAGCTGTGTCGTTGTTATCAGCGATAAGTGTCCTACTCTCATAACATATATATTTATTTGGTGTTAGCTCTTCGATCGGCTCTGATTTGCCGTTATTTAAAACCAAAATTTTATCATCACTTATGTCGGCATTATAGGCAAGTACGGCTAAGACTAGAGCTAACAAACACAAAGAAAAAATTTGTTTTATCAAAATAAAAATCCTCTTAACAAATAATATTTTAGGACATAAAGCGCGCATATCAGTACGCAAACACTTAGCCATATTGATGAAAATTTAAGCTTGTGTGAGTAGTTTGTCTTTGTGATAATCTCAACAAGATATGGCATAAGACCGTAAAATACACCGAGAAACAAACTGCCCCAGATGAGGTAGCCAATATAAAAATAGTCATCTTTTAGCATGCAGTATGGGCATTTATGGTTTGGTTGTTCGTAAACGTAAAGGCCAAAAAAGTAGGTAATGGCGTAGTAACTAAGCACCAAAAACAACAAATTTGCCACAAAGCTTGCCATGCTTTGCTTTAAAAAATTTAGCACCAAAATGACAAAAAATAGTACGTAGAATACGCTTACTAAGCCAAAATTTGTATAGCCAAATGGTAGCTTTGGAGCTTGAAAAGTGACAGAGCAGCAAAAGACCGGCACTTTTAGTGGGATATTGTAAAAAAACGAAATTTCTATACCAAGCTCAAGTAGTATCATAACAAAAAGGCAGATAAAAATGGCATATTTTCTCTTTAGATAAGGGAAATTTAGAGCCTGCAAGTCAAGCTTATTTATAACCAGCCAAATACCAAGCCCAAAGATGAGCAAAATTTTAGTGAGCATCAATATGCCACCAAATTTATTTGAGCCGATCACGCCAGCTGAACACATAGCACCAGGCACAATATCAGAGAGTTCATTTAGGCAAAGTGCAAAAAATATAAACAATACGATCTTGATACAGACGCAAAAAAGCAAGATCGTATTTACAAGGTAGTTTTGTTTTTCAAGCGAGTATTGAAGCGATGTTAGTGCGTTATAGTCCCACGACCTCACGATCCTAACGACGTAAAAGAGCGAAATACTCATCAAAACTAACAGTACAAACTCCGCTAACAAAAAGGCAATAACGGCGTTTGATAAAAAGACACTCATACTATCTCTCCGTTTTGTAAAGAAACAACCCTATCTGTGACAGTTAGCTCATCAAAAATGCTATCGTGAGTAGCGACAATAACACTCTTTTTTAGAGCCTTAAAAGACTCTAGTAAGCCTAAAAAAGCACGTGCATTTTGTCTGTCTAAATTTGCCGTTGGCTCATCAGCCAAGATGATGTCAGCATCCATAGATAAAGCCCTAGCTACCGCACATCTTTGACGCTCACCACCACTTAAATTTGATACGTTCTCATCTTTTTTATGAGCGATATTTGCGAGGCTTAGAGCCTTTTTTATCATCTCGTCTCGCACATTTGCCTTGAAATTTGTTAGAGCAAATGGAGCTAGTAAATTTTCATATACACTTAGCCCCTCAATGAGGTTAAAATTTTGAAAGATAAGTCCAAGTCTTTTGTGTCTAAGCTCAGAGCAAAAAGCATCAGGTAGCTTTGCAATGTTAGTGCCATCTATCAAAATTTCTCCACTAGTTGGCTTTTGAAGTAGGGCGATAAGAGAAAGTAGGGTGCTTTTACCGCTTCCACTAATGCCTTTTAGTATTACTAGCTCGCCGTCATTAATATCTAAATTTATATTTCTTAAAGCACAAAACTCATTTTGTTTGTTTTGGTTATAAACTAGGCTAACACCTCTTATATTTATCATTTTAGCCCCTCATTTATGTCACTACTTGCTACTCTCCATGAAGGTATGAGTACAAACGCCAAAAATGGTATCACACCAAAAACAAAGATCAAAAAGAGCTTGTCAAACTCTAAAATAGGCGTGAAATTTGTAAAATTTAAAAGCTCATCACCTAAAAATATCCCTTTTAAAAGTGGAGCATTTAATACAAAAACAAAGAGATAAGCCAGCATAACACCGAGTAAAAAAGCGCTAACACTAACGATAAAATTTTGTATAAATTTTAAAAATATAATGTCTTTTATACAAAAACCAATGCTTCTTAAAATAGCTATTTCACGCTTTTTACTACCATAGGCGAGTGAAATTTGGTTTTTAAGCAAGACAAAGAATATAAGCATAACACTAACGTAAATGCTCATAAAAATTCCACCCTTATAATAATAAAGGTGCCTAACCTTAGCCACTTCATCTTCTATACTAAGAGCGAAAGAATTTGGATATAAATTCTCTATCTTTAAAGCTACTTCACTGATCTCATCTGTGTTTGGTACCTCAACGTAGAGCTTTGTATACTCTTCATTTTTTAAATTTAAGATAGCTCTTAGCGTATTTGGATGCAAAAATATAGCGTTATTTGAGATTAAACCACTTTGTACCGGCATAGTCTTTAATATCTTTACTGGTATCATGCGCTCTTCAGTTAGAAAATTAAAGCTCTCATCGTAGTAAAGTTCATTCATCGCTGCCTTGACACCTTCTCCGACGATCATCTCATCCTCTTTTAAGCTATCATCTTCATATAGATGAAACCAAACACGCTTTTGCACGAAGTAGTACTCTCCATCAACTACACCCTTTACATCACTTACGCCATCAATCTTCGAGATATCGTAGATATAGCCAGGGTGCATGAGATCATTTTTGCCAGCACGAAATGCACTCACTACTATACTTGATCTATCTTTTACTAAATTTATAAGATCATGTTGGATCGATCCAGAGATGAAAAGTACCGAGCTTAGCACAAAGATAATGAGTGCAAAGAGGCAAAAGCTAAAAAGGTGATCCTTCCTATCTTTAAAAAGCAGAACCACGGCGTAGTTTATAAAATTTTTACCTATCATAGACAAAGCCTTTTTGCTCCTTTTGGTTAAAACTAAAAGCAGCATTTGCTCTTGTTATCTTAGAAATTTCTCTTAGCTCATCTTGCTTTGCTTTATGATCAAAGCTAAGATAGTGTGCCGCTAAAAGCGTATAAGAAAGTCCAAAAAATAACGCCAAAAAAACTAGAAATTTCACATTATTTACCGATAAAATTCTTTATCTCGTCAAATCTTATGACACCTTTGCCAGCATGATCTTTTAAAAAGCTCTCTGCCTTTGCTTCGTCTTTAAATGGAATAAACTCATCGCCCATTGGTCCATAAACGTTTGAGCCGTGAACATAAAACGCATCTTTTGCATCAAGCTTTTCTAGCGTGTAATAATCGCTCACATAAGCATCTTTCATTTTGCCATCCGCAAAGTAAAATTGCGCCATATCTTTTACATCATCAAAATAATAATCCTTGCCATCTGCTTTGATGAGTGTCGCCCATGGAGAATTTTTGACAAGCATGCCACATACCGCACATCTTGTGCCCTTTGGTACGACTATTCTCTCAGGTTTTTTTATTTCTTGTTTAGCTTTTGAGGCTTGGTTGCTAGTACCTAAATTTGCCGGAGCGTCCCATAGATACAAAGCGGCAGCTTGTAGGTGTTTGTCGTACTCTGGAGCTTTGCTGGCCTCTTTTGAGTCACATACTTGTTTAAGATGAGCTTTTAGCTCAGAGATAGCTTTAAAGCTTTTTGGATCAGTTTTATCGCAGTTTGCCTCGTAAAATTCCTTACCATGTGCGTAAACGCCGTCCTCACGTTTAGCTTTTATCATTTTATTATCACCCTCGAAATCCTGTCCAGCGATCTCGTAAGCTTTAGCAAAGTTCATTATTTCGCCGCCATTTTCTGCTTGAAATTCTTTTGCGTCAGCCTCGGTTGAGAAGGCATATTTGCTATTTCTAGTCATTGTGCCTTTGACGCTACTACCAACTACGTAAAATGCCTTGTTTACGTCGATCAAATTTAAATTTTTAGTATCAACGACTTGTGCGTCGCTTGGGATCTTGCCTTCTGTTAGCTCGTATAGGCAGTGGAGTGATGCTACTTGCTTGCCGTTATATACGTGATTGGTCTTATAAAATTTAACCAAATTCATTCCACAAACGGCGCAGTACTCCTTGCCCTCGCCATTTCCTACTAGTGTAGCCTTGCTAGGATCCACGCTTTGAAACATCGGTTTCATTTTGACGGCTTGTTCATTTGTAGAAGCACTAAAAAGTATGGTTGCTAGTAGTGCTGAACTCAAGATAGAACGTAAAATCATAATTATCTCCTTTAGTATTTTTTATTTTTATATTTATAAGCTTTAAATGCCACTGGGCTAACTTTATCAAGCATCAATGCTTTCCTAAAATTTCTAAATTCTCGCACGCTTCTTTTAAGCCATTTTTGCAGCTTCTAGTAAAAATTTCACGCGCTTTTTCTACATCTTCTTTCACACCTTTACCTTCAGCTAGCATGATAGCGTAATTATTGCAGCCCTTTTCATATCCATATATACACGCTTGCTCATAAAGTTTTGTGGCTTTTGTGAGGTTTTGATCAACGCCTTGTGCATAAACATATAAAAAGCCAAGATTATCACACCCTATGCCAGCTTCGTTTGCGCAAGCCATTTCGTAGTTTACTTTGGCTTTTGCATAGTCTTTCTCGACACCTTCACCTTGCGCATATAGATAGCCGAGATTGCTACATCCTATGCCATCACCTGCCTTGCAAGCCTTTTCGTAAAGCTCTTTTGCCTTTTTAAGATCCTTTGTCACGCCGGCGCCATTTGCATAAAGCAAGCCAAGCTCCGTGCAACCCTCGTTGTCGCTACATGCTTTTTCATAAAATTTAACTGCTTTTGCTAGGTCTTTTTCCACACCTTTGCCTTTTTCATAGACGTAGCCAAGGTTGCTGCAAGCCATAGAGAAGTTTTGATCACAAGCTTTTTCATAAAGCATTGCTGCCTTTGCTTCGTCCTTTTTGACATTGCCATCACCTCTGCTGTAAAGCACAGCTAGATTGTAGCAGCCTGATGCCTTTTTCTCTTTATCACAAGCATCTTCATAAATTTGTGCTAGCTTATTGTGATCGTCTTTTGCGCTTAAAGCCTCTTTGATATAGCCAGCATTCAATAGTCCCAAACAAGCAAACAATAAAACTAAACTCTTTTTCATCATATCTCCTAAATCTCTTTTATATCCTTACCTCTATAAGCAAAGGCGATTAGCAAAGCTAAAAGCATTAAAAGCAAATAAAGCAAATTCGAAACGCTAAATCCATCGCCATTTGCGTATGAGTGAAGTCCGCTTAGATAGAAATTTACACCAAAATAGGTAAAAATAACTGAACCAAAAGAGAGCACGCTAGCTACTAAAAAGGTAAAAATATTTTTTAATCTTGGGATAAATCTTAAATGAAGCACAATAGCATAAATAATTATCGTAATGTACGACCAGCTCTCTTTGCTATCCCAGCCCCAGTATCTACCCCAGCTCTCATTCGCCCAGACGCCGCCAAGGAAATTTCCAATAGTTAGCAAACTAAGTCCTATGATGAGGCTTAGCTCATTAGTTGCGGCGAGGTATCTTATCTGCTCGCTGAGCTTTTGCTCGTTTTTTTGATTTTTTATAGCCATTAAAAGAAGCCCAAGAAGCCCGAGCACAAAGCTAAAACCTAAAAAGCCATAGCTTGCCGTAATGACACTTACATGCACACTAAGCCAAAATGACTTTAAAACTGGGACTAGATTTGTTATTTGTGGATTTATAAAATTTAGATGAGCTACAAGCAAACTAACACTTGCAAAAAGTGAAGCAGCTCCAAGAGCAAAGCTTTGATGTTTAAAAAATAAAACTCCAGCTAGTACACTTGCAAGCGAGATATACACTAAGCTCTCATAGGCATCACTCCAAGGTGCATGCCCTGAGATATAAGCACGAAGAGCTAAATTTAACAAATGCACCGCAAAGCCAAAATAAAATGCAAGGCTAAGCGCTTTTTCAAATCTAAATTTCTTTCCAGAAAATAGCCTATAAAAGCCAAGAGCGAGCGAAACTAGCCCAAGGATCATGTAAAAATATATAAGAAATTTAAAAATTTCCATTTGGTTATAAAGCACTTCAAGCTCCACCTTTGCCTCGCTTGGCGCAAGGGAGCCTAGAGTGCTTCTTTGATAGCTTGAAATTTTCTCCAAGCTCTTATCAGCCCCAGTACACTCGCCATTTTTTACACAAAGGCTTAAATTTTCTATATAAGCGCCTAAAACGCTTTTAAGCTCGCTTGAAATTTCACTTGAGCCAAAGGCTTCATTTACGCCTAGCCATGTTAATTTATCGCCATTTTTAGCTGGTATAAATTTTAAAATTTCTCCCTTTAGTGCAAGATATAAGACATTTAATCTCTCGTCAAATTTAATGACATCGTTGTCAAATTTATCTCTTTTTGAGGCGGATTTTTCATTTGCAGCTTCTACAAATTTAGCCAGCTTATACTCGCCATTTTCGTTAAAAATGTCGTTAAAACTAGCAAATTTCTCATTAACTCCCAAAAGCTCGCCCACACGCTCACTTGTGATCTTTACTATCCTTTTATCCATCCACTCTTTTGGCAAGATGGCAAAAGAGAGCATTAGCTCCTCGCTGCTAAGCCCAAATAGCGTGGTTTTGGTTGAAATTTTACTTATCACAGCTCTTGAGTAAGAGCTTACTGGAGCGATTCTACTATTAGCTTGAGTCAAAATTTTAGCAAATTTACTTGCATGAGCGTCTAAATTTTTATTATTTTCATTAGCAAAATTTGGAGTAGCATTTAAAAGCAAAACAGCCAAAAATGCGATTTGCGAACCTTTTATGAAATTTAGTAGCCTAAAAAATCGGCTCTTTTTACTAAATAAATTTGCCACAAAGCCAAGGCAAAGCAAAAAATATCCTATGTAAGTTGGGATTTTGCCAGGATCACGACTGATCTCAAAAGCACTTCCAAGCTCGTCAGGATCGTATGAAGACTGAAAAATTTTATAGCCATCAATCGTTAGTGGATTATTTAGCGAGATGTCGTACTTACCGCCAGCGATACTTACTTTGCTTATATAAGATGATGGACTATTTAGCCCCGCATATCGCTCTAAAATAAACTCGTCAAGCTTTAATGAAAATGGTAAATTTAAAGCCTTTGAGCTAAAGTAAAATTTCACCTCTTGCCCACCAAAACTTAGCACACTAGGGTCTAGCTCATATCCAGCTCCACCTTTTAGTTTAATACTCTTTTTTTCGCCGTTAAAGCTTATCTCCAAACTAAGCGTAGCTGGAGCGTTTTTCTCATCTTTTTTATATCCAAGCAAGTTAATTATAAATTCTTTGCCATCTATAAAATTTTTAAACTCAAAGTCGTTTTTACCAAATAAGCTTAATCTTAATGGATAACTAAAATTTTCTCCAAGCATTTCGACTCTAAGATAAGGCTTGACGCTTTGCATTATATTTGAGCTTTGCAGAGCTCTAAGATGCATAACGCCCTCTTCGCCAAAATACCTTGTAAGCGCAGCTCCGATGAAGATAACGATAAAAGCAAGATGTATCAAAAATGCGCCAAATTTTTTATACATCTTGGTTTTTACGATACTAATGGCTAAACAAATGGCACAAGCAAACATAACACACTCGTACCAAAGCGCTTCATAAACAAGCACTCTGGCCGTTTGTGTGTCATAAAAATTTTCTAAAAAAGTCGCAAGCCCTGCACCAAAAGCAAGAATAAATAATAATATCAAAGACAAGCGGTAGATATTTAAAATTCTCATCGCTCGCCTCTACTTTAAATGCTATAAGTTTGTCCCGCATAAAGTATAAACACCCTAAGCAGTAAAACACCGATAACAGCCGCTAATGAACTGATATAAAAGCTAAATTTTAGACTAGCTACTTTTTTGCCAAATGCAAAATTTAAAACAAAAGGCACAATAAAGCCAACTAGCACAACACCAAGCCAAAAGAATTTCGCCCAAACGCCACTATAAAAAGCAACAGCTGCATTTTGCTGATAACTTGAACCAAGTAAAAGCGATACAAAAAGCATTAAAATGAGTAAAATTTCAGCTCCCAAAACGCTAAATTCTACGCTATGAAGCGAATGAAGGTCGCTTGAATGTGGATCTTCTTTAAATAAAGCTGCTGCGACCAAGCTACTGCCACTTATACCAGCACTTAGTCCTGAAGCTATAAATAAAGCTGGAAGCACAGCTGTGTTTAAAAGTGGAAATCTAATCAAAACTGAGATCAAAAATCCAGTATAAGCACAAATTATTACAGCAAAAATAAGACAAATACGACTTAAAAATGGATAAAGTGGTATTAAAATTTTCATTATTAGTGCAAAAAGAGCGCTAAAGGACTTTAAACTTTTAGCTAAGAAATTTGAAATCTCATCATTAAATGCATAAAGGCACATCAAAAAGCTAAGCGGTATAAATACACAAAGTCCAGCAACACCGATAGACATAACTGATGTGAAATTATAATTAATCAAAATTTTCCAAAATAAAAGTGGCTTTTCAAGATCAGCTATTAAACAAACCATACCAAGCATGATGCTAACAAATGCTAAAAGCGAAGCAGCCTTAAAGAATGGGCTAAAGTTCTCTTGCTTTTTATAGTGTTTTAAAAGTATAGCAGCGATTAGCGCTCCACCACTCATACCAGCTAGCAAAAGATAAACAGCGATCGGCCAGCCCCACTCTACTCCATGCGAAAATGTTGCAGTAAAATTTAATGCACCATCCATCTTACACCCCCATTTTTACTTTAGGAATATATCTAAGGCTTGGTTTTGTGCCAAGCTCTGCTCTTAGCCTTATGCTATCTTTTACGGCTAGTAGCTTGCTGATGTGAGAATCTTCATCGTTAAGATCACCAAAGACGATCGCTTCATATCTACAAGCTTCTACGCAAGCTGGCTCTTTTTCGTCCTTTAAATTTGTATCTACGCAAAAGTTACAGCTTTGAGCTGAGTGCGTAACCTTATCGATATATCTCACATCATATGGACAGGCTACGATGCAGTATTTACAGGCGATACAATCATCTATGTTTGTAGTTTGTATGCCAGTTTTTTCGTCTTTATGACAAGCCTTGGTCGGACAAACAGCTACACAAGGCGCATCGACGCACTGCTGACAAGATACTCTTACAAATCTTTTATCGAGTAAATTTTTAGGATTAGTCTTATCTTCTATAAAAAGTCTCATCTGTCCTTTTGGGACTAAATTTACCTTTCTGCAAGCTATCTCGCAGTCTGTACAGCCAACACATTTATTTTGGTCAAATATCATACCAAAGTGTGGTTTTTTTACACTTTCTTCACTCTTAAAAGCAAAACCACTACTTGCCGCACCAGCACCAGCAGCCACAACTACCATGCTTTTTAAAAAGGCTCTTCTATTTTTTTGATTTTGCATTTTTAACTCCATTTTTATATCTTAATGAGGCTTTTTGATGCCCTCATTTAGTTCTTTCTCGTGAATTTTCTTTGCAGCCTCGGCTAACTCACCTGGCTTTAAGACCTTAACAAGCTCTATCTCAAAAACGATAGTCTCGCCTCCAGGTATGCCCTCCATGCCGCTATCGCCGTACGCAAGTTCTGGCGGGATAACAAATTTAAACTTATCGCCCTCTTTCATGAGCATTAAGCCCTCTTCAAGACCTGGGATCAAATTTAGCATAGAAAGATGAGCTGGAGCCTCTTTTGTCTCATCAAAGACCTTACCATCGATAAAGCTAGCTTTGTAGTTTGCTATGATGATACTTTCTTGTTTTGGAGTCGCTCCCTTTTTGCTTGATTTTAAAATTTCATATTGCAATTTTGATTTTGTCGTTTTTACATTTTTATTTTTTGCATTTTTATCCATAAAAGCCTTGCCTTGCTTTAAATTCTCTTTAAGTATGGCGGCTTCTTTTTCTTTTACTATCTTGTCTAAATTTTCAGCTCTTTTATTTAGTAGCTTTGCTATCTCATCATCGCTTAGTTTTAGCTCTCCTTTTAGTGCATCACTAAAACCTTTGATAACGGCCTCAGCATCGTAGCTAATGCC
The DNA here is from genome assembly GCF_002165775.1 of Campylobacter concisus. Taxonomy (NCBI): domain Bacteria; kingdom Pseudomonadati; phylum Campylobacterota; class Epsilonproteobacteria; order Campylobacterales; family Campylobacteraceae; genus Campylobacter; species Campylobacter concisus. Next base: position 157,427 of record NZ_NDYP01000007.1, read on the forward strand.
TATTTGTTTTTGTTCAAGTAACCCTTTTAAAACATATCCGCCACTTGTTGCTCCCATAGCATAAGACTCATTTGAATCTACATTTGCAAGCAAACCAGAAGCACTTAAGCTAAGAAGTAGCGTAAATTTTAAAACCTTATTTTTCATATCAAACCCTTAAGATTAAAGGGGCTAAAACTAGCCCCTAAATGCTATAAATTTTTATTCAAAATTCTTTGAGCTTCTTTTATATACTCTTTTGATGCATCGAGTTTTTGTTTAGTAAATTTAAATCCGTGCATACCCCACGAACCATCTTTTTCAACCATATCGATGATCTCTTGAGCATTTTGGATAAGCTCATAAACTCTTACTTTATCACTTGCATCAAGTTTTTTAGTCTCAAGTAGTGAGTAAAGTCCTTCAATACCAATCTTAACTTCAGAGAATTCATTCTTAACTGGAGTTTGCCATCCCATAACTTCATCATAAACTTGTTTTTGGTTTTTGAAGTGAAGTGTTGGTTTTAGCTCAGATAATACTGGGCTGTGGCAGCCTTTGGTATCTTTCATATCTTTATCAGCCCAAGATGTTCTAGCACACGCCCACATCAAGTCAACGTAGTTATGGCCATTTTTATCTCTCTCAAAGTGCCAATCTTTAGCATCTCTTGGACCTTTAGCAGCATCGCCTGGTACTAGAGATTTCTCTTTTGGATCAACCATGATCTTCCAGATATGAGATCTTCTTTGAGTATCAAAGCCAGCGTTGTCTTGGAACTGAACAGCATAGAAATTCTCACAACTCATCATAAATGGCATGTGGCAAGATGCACAAGTGTTGTCTTTGTGAGTATCTGCTTTAGATGCGATATATGCTTGAGTCTCGTGGCAATCTTTACACTCTTTTCTAATTTTTGGTTTAGTATAGAATGAGCTTAGATAACCTTGTTCTGAGTTATAGTTCATACCAGTTACGCTCTTATCGCCTACAACTGGGCCTGTGTTATCGTGTGGATCGTGGCAAGTAACACATCTCATACCTTTATCATAGTGAGCCGTAAAGTATGATTGTGAACCCTCAGATCCGCATCCTGGTCCCATTGATTTAAATTTAGAGCTAAGTGATAGATCAAGCTTACCATTATTAAGAGGATTAGCACGAGCTAGATCTGGGCTAAAGTTAAATCTTTGGTGGCAGCGTTCGCAGTTTGATGTTCTAAAATTTGTAGCTCCATCAAGGTGACCGCCAGCTCCGTGGCACTCCTCACAGCTTACGCCTTTTGAGATAGTGTGTTTTTGAAGCTCTTTAGCATTACCAAGTGCTGCGTAAAATTCTGCTTTTGATTTGAAATCGAATTTAACCGGGTGACAAACTTCACAATATGATGAGTTTGCTTGGAAAAACATTGATTTTTTATGTTTTGCGGCGTATGAAGCTAGACCTCTAACATATCCGCCATTATCGCCGTACTCTTCAAGAGTGCCAGGAAATTCTGGAACAAGCTCTTTTATCTTTTTAACAGTTGCGTCGTCTAAATTTAACGCCCATGTTCTTTGCCATTGGTTACCACCAGCTACGATCTGACCTGTACCATCTCTTAGCAAACCACCCTCAACGTAGTAAGTACCACGAAGTAGCCACGCATCAACGTAGCCCATTTTGGTTCTTAAGTGACCAACAGTTGCGTAGATAACATCTGGAGTAATACCTTTTGGAAGGATAGAAGCGGTATCTTTGTCAAATACTGGCTCAGTTAGGTTGTTATTAACCTCTGGGTGCTCGCCAGGGAAACGCATAGTAGTTGCGTGGCGAGATCTACTCCATACTTCATACTGGGCTGGGTGACACTCACCGCACTTTTCTGGTCCTACAAATTTGTTAGGAAATTGAAGTGATGAAGTGGCTGGAATTCTATACATCATAGAGCTATAGCCCTTACCGCCATCTCTTTTACTAAGCTTTGACATATCAAAGCCATGTCCCTCGGCAAGCCACTCTAAGCCACGGTCATGAACGACCATTTTACCGACGGTTTTACCACCATATTTCGTAAAAATAGGGTGGTTTTTAAATAGCCAGTTATACATCTCTTGCTCTTCTACAACGTAGTCTTGCAAGGAGATAACACCTCTACTTTGCAGTGTGCCTTTAGGATTTGCGATAACATCACGTGCTTTATCGGACATCTGCATATTATGCTCTTCGCAACAGGCTTGTGAAGCGAAGATGCTAACACCCATGAGCAAACCAGCTAAGGCTTTTTGTAGATTTCTCATGTGCCCTCCTTTAAATTTTTATCCTAAAATCAAAATGATTTCATACTGATAATACTAACACCAAAAAAGGGTAGAAAAGGGGGAATTTTAATAAATTATAAATTTTCGAAACTAATTGTAAATGTAATACTATTTTCATCTACATTTCTAGCAAAGATTAGGGCGTTATTTTTGCTAGCTATTAGCCGGCTCATATATAGACCAAGCCCGCTGCCAGACTCTTTTGTGCTAAAGTGTGGCTCAAAGATAACCTTTAAAAACGAAGCCTTTATCGCTCCTGCATTATTTTGCACACATAAATTTTTACGATTATCTTTTATAAAAGTATAAATTTTTATTATTCTTGGCTTTACATAGCTTTGTTTAAATGCATCTTTTGCGTTATTTATAATATTTATTAAAATTTGGATTATTTCATTAAAATTTGCAAAAATCGTAAAATTTTCTCTTATATCGATCTCTATTTCGATTTGATATTTCTTAAGTGAGGCGTTTAGAATTTTTATGGTCTGATTTACCACTTTCTCTACGCTAAACTCCCTTTTTAAAGTATTTGGCTTAAAAAAGTTTTTAAAATCATCAACCGTTTCAGACATAAAATTTATCTGTTTGCTAGTCTCTTCTATAAACTCATAAATTTTTGCTTCATCAAGCTTTTTTCGCTCCTGATAGAGTTCTAAATTTATTAAAGCTGAGCTGATTTGAGCTAAAGGCTGCTTCCACTGATGTGAGATATTGCCTATCATCTCGCCCATTGAGGCTAGGCGGCTTTGATGTATCATTAGCTGCTCAGTCTGTCTTTTACTCTCTTCGCCACGCCTATGCATCTTATAAACAAGTAGCAAAAATATCCCAAATACAAAGGCTATCGCGCTCATTATGATGACAACCTCTTTTAAATGGTAAGAAAAAATGGCACGTAGTGGGATTTTAAAAGATAACATTGCCATCATCTCACTTGCCTCAGAAATTTTTCCATTTGAAATTTCATAACGATCCAGCATCTGTTTTGGAGCACTTTCGATATTGTGACAGGCTAGGCAAGATGTATTTTGACTTTTTATAGGAAGCCCTACAAAAAATTGTGAGCCATTTTCATCTTTTATAATCTTTGAAAACTCACTAAATTTATTCTCTTTGAAGCCTTTTAACACCTGCGCTTCAAATTCATTTGGCTCATGAGCTTTATTTAAAGGCGCCATGGCGACTAGTTTATAGTCAAAGTCAAGATTGTATTTTTTCTTTTGGATATTATAAATTTCACGGCTTATATACGAAGATGAGAGCAATCTCTCGTCAAAAAAATCCTCTTTTATAATGCCGTCATGCTTTAGCTGCTCTATTAGCGGACGCTGAACGCCTGCAATGTACTCTCTTACAGAATTTATACTCTCAAGCACATAATACGCCTCTTTTTTTGCATCTTTCATTGCAAGATTATTATAAAAATTTAAAACAAGCGCGGATATTAAGAGATAAACAAAGATAAAAACACTAACGATTAGCTGAAATTTATATTTCACAAAGATAACCTACACCGTATAAATTTTTAATCACATCTTTGCCAAGCTTCCTTCTAAGCTCTTTTACGATCGTCTTTATCGCCTCTTTGCTTGGCTGCTCATACTCCCAAATATAATCAAAAATTTGTTCATAAGTTATAGTTTGATTTTTGTTATTTAAAAAATACTCTAAAAGCCTACTTTCACTCTTACTTAGATGAGAAATTTCACCATTTATATAAAGTACTTTTTTACCAAAATCGTATTCTAATTCATCATTTAGCCTAAGAGTCGGCTTGCGTCCAACAAGCTCTAAAGCAACGTCTTCTAGGGCTTTTATAAATGACTTTTTATCATATGGCTTTGCAAGATATCTTGTGATCTTTAGCTCAACCGCTCTCCACAAATACTCTTGCTCGACATGGCTTGATAAGATCACGATAGGAATTTTTTGATTTATGGTTCTTACTTTTTTAGCAATCTCTAGGCCATCGATATTTGGCACGCTTATATCAAGCACCAAAACATCATAAGCATCGCTCATCGCTAGCTCAAGTGCATCATAGCCATCTGTTACGCCATTTACCTCGGCAAAAAATAGCTCCAAAGAAGCACAAATATTTTTTAAAATCGCCTCTTCATCTTCAAGGCAAAGGACCTTTTTGTTTGATAAAACATCTAAAATATCATATTCTTGCATAGCCTCATCTCGCTTTTTGAGCAGATATTATCACTTGGTAGCTTAAAAAATAAGATTATCTAAAAAATAATTCATACCGATATAAAAGATAGATTACTTTTAAAAATTAAACTATAAATTTTTGTTGAAGTGATTTGAAGTCTTGATTAAAATTTTTTATGAGTACTATTTTTGGATTTTTATAAAAATTTAGCTACCGATCAATTTTAAAAAAGAAAGATAGCTATATTTATAGTATAAATTTTAGTTGCCTCTGCTTCCAGGTTTGATCGCTTTGCTTCCATTTTTACAAAGTGGGCAATGCTCAGGCTCATAAATTTCAAACTCAAAATTTCCTAAAGCAAAAAACGGCTTATCGCTTGGTAGTTTTGCATTTGGTTTTGAGTCGTTGCCTAAATTTGTGACCTTACAAAAGCCACGGTTCGCAAGCGCTGCAAAGCCAACTACCTCACCGCCAAGGCTCTCTATCACACGTGCCGCTTCAAGTGCCGAACCGCCAGTCGTGATGATATCCTCACAAACGATAAATTTCTCGCCTTTTTTTACCTCAAAGCCACGTCTAAGACTCATTATCTTTTCAACTCGCTCTGTAAAGATAAAACGCTTCTTTGCCGCACGTGCGAGCTCATAACCAGCTAAAATTCCACCAAGTGCAGGCGAGCAAACGCTATCAAATTCAATGCCAAATTTCTCTATCACACGGGCAAGCTCGTCAGCTAGTTTTCCAGCCAAAGCTGGGTCTTCAAGTACCTTTGCGCTTTGAAGATAAAACTGCGAGTGATTACCGCTACTTAGTAAAAAATGTCCCTCTAAATATGCTCCGGCATCTTTATAAATTTTCTCTAAATTCATCGTTTTTTCCTTTTAAAATTTACTCAAAATTTTAACACAAGCCCACTTAAGCCACTCTTTTTAAAATTTAATAAGCCACACATTTGTATAATCTTCGCACTCTTACAAAAAGGACGCTCATGCTTATTTTTAACCCTGTTGTTTTTAGCATTTTGGTAATGACGATACTTTGTCTATTGCGTTTTAACATTTTGCTTTCTATCCTTATCTCTGCTCTTGTTGCGGGAGTAATGTATAAGCATGGATTTAGTGGATTTGAAAGTGGCATTGTAGGTGGGATCGATAGCCTCTTTACAGCCCTAAAAGAGACTACACAAAGCCTCATAAGCGGTATGCAAGGCAATCTTGAAACATCGCTTAGTTATATTTTGCTTGGTGCTTTAGCAGCCGCCATCGCAAATACAAATTTAACTGCTATCTTGATAAATGCTTTGAGTAAATTCCTTAGCTCGAATAAAGTGATTTTTATACTAACTATCGCATTTATAGCGTGCTTATCTCAAAATTTAATCCCAGTTCACATAGCTTTTATACCTATTTTGATCCCACCACTTCTTGCTATTATGAACAAAATGGGGATAGATAGACGTGCCGTGGCTTGTGCTTTGACATTTGGTCTTCAAGCGCCTTATGTAAGCCTTAGCGTTGGCTTTGGTCTGCTTTTTCACAATATCTTAAAAAAAGAGCTAGCAAATAACGGCATAACCACATCTATTTCTGATATATCTTCTGTTATGTGGATAGGCGGCGCTTCTATGCTTATCGGACTTATCCTCGCTATACTTTTTTACGGCAAGAAAAGAGCTTATAAAACTTCAAAATTTGAAAAAGAAGAGCTTGATGAGATCGAGCGTGCAAAAAGCCTTGAGATGACTAAAAAAGAGTGGGCAGTTTTAGCTGGTGCAGTTGTGGCTTTTGGTGTGCAAATTTATACTGAGCTGCTACCTCTTGGCGCACTACTTGGACTTTTGGTTATGGTAGTTTTTGGCGGAATAGAATATAAAAAAGTAGATAAGATCATGGATAACGGCCTTGCTATGATGGGTTTTATCGCTTTTATCATGCTAGTTGCGGCAGGTTATGGCACTATCTTAAGAGAGAGTGGCGGCATAGACGAGCTTGTAAAATACGCTAGCTTAGTATCTGGCGGCAAGATAGGCGGAGCATTTTTGATGCTTCTTATTGGTCTACTTGTAACAATGGGTATAGGCACTAGCTTTGGTACGATACCGATCTTAGCCTCTATCTACGTACCACTTTGTCTTAATCTTGGTTTTGGCGTACCAGCCATCATCTTGTTAGTTGGCATAGCTGCGGCTCTAGGAGATGCTGGAAGTCCTGCAAGCGATAGCACACTTGGGCCAACAAGCGGTCTAAATGCTGATGGTGAACACAACCACATATATGATACTTGTGTGCCTACATTTGTATTTTTCAATATCCCACTTATCATCGGTGGCATCGTAGGTGCAATGATACTTGGATAAAATTTGGCGTAATTAACGCCAAATTTCTTTTTATTTCTTCTACTTTTTATCAATATAAATTTTTGGAACATCTTTTGCTTTTGAAAAATATAAAAATTTAAAATGCAAAAAGGATAAGTCAATGATGAGATCACTTTGGTCTGGTGTTTCAGGCCTACAAGCCCACCAGATAGCCATGGACGTAGAAGGCAACAATATCGCAAACGTCAATACTTATGGTTATAAATACAACCGTGCAAATTTTGCTGATATACTAAGCCAAACTCCAAGAGTAGCTACCGCTCCACAAGGTCAGCTAGGCGGTCAAAATGCTATGCAAATAGGTCTAGGAACGACTATAAACTCAACTACAAGAATTTTCTCGCAAGGCACATTAACATCTACTGATAAGCAAACAGACCTTGCACTTCAAGGAAATGGTTTCTTTGTCGTATCTCCAGATGGCGGAACTACAAGATACTATACAAGAAATGGTGACTTTGTCCGTGATAAAGCTGGAAATTTTGTAAACAATAGCGGCTATGTCGTTCAAGGCTGGACAAGAGATGAAGAGACTGGCACTATTGACTCAACTGGACCGATAAAAAATATTGTGATAAAAGAGGGTCTTACTACTCCAGCAAGAGCAACAACAGAAGTAAAGATAAAAGGCAACCTTGACTCAGGCAATACCATAGGACAAAGAAGTACGCCTATTTATTCACTAGACTCAGTTGCTGGTGGACGTGACTATAACAATGACGGGATTTTAGATCCAAATGAAGTCCACAATGAAAATGATGTAAATAATGATCAGTTTTATACAAACTCAAGAAAAGAACAAAGCTTAACAGAGCGTGGCGTCGATCTTGGTGTTACATTTGATGAGCTTGGAAATGGTCTTGCTTTAAGAGATGGACAAGGTATCTGGGTGAGCTATGCAAATGCTAAAACTGAAAAATTTGAAATAGGAAGTAAATCACCAAATAATGTTGGTTCACTTACTAATAATGGAACTACAAAAAAATTAAATATAACATTAAATGGTGTAAATATAACCGGAGATGTAACAAACATAAGCGATGTTGCAGCTGCTATCAACGCTCAGTATAATAAAACTGGCGTTAGAGCTGAAATTTCAGAAGGTAATAAACTAACACTTATAAATAGAAATAACTCAGGTACTACAAAAGAGACAAAAAATATTCACTTAACTGTCAATACTGGTGATGAATTAGTAGCAGCAACGACAGCAATGGGAGTGGCAAATGGTGGTTTAAAAAATCGAGATATTATCACAGCTTATCAATATGTCTATACGAGCTCACAAACAACAGCAGTTCACGAATACAATGATGCGAAAGAAAGGCAAGTAACTACAACAGAAGATCTTCGTGCTGCTATGCAAAAAGATGCAAGGAGTTACGTTGACTACAATGGAGACGGTCAAATAAGAGTAAACTCAGCTGTACCTAATGCTATAAAACAAGCAACAGAAGCTCATAATATAACTCCGGGTACTGGTGGAGCAGCTATAGCTGATACAACATGCCAAACAGCTTATAATAATGCTTATAACGCTGCAACTGGTACTCCAGATGCAAAACACGCAGCTGGTATCGAAGCACTTAAAAAACTTGCTGATGATTTAAATGATGGCACAAAGATTACTGTAAATAAACTAGGTCAATTTCAACTAGAAAATCCATCAAATGAAGTAGCAGATCATGCACTTTACATGACTACGACTGGACTTACAAAGCCAGCTCAAGGTACAAATAATTCGGCTATAAATGAAAATGTTAGACTTACAACTATTATGAAAGCACTTGATGGCGCACTAAGCCCGGGCCAAGCTCTAAGAGCAAGTGGAAAGATGATGATGTCAAGCCACGGCTCAACGGCAGAAATTTTTGACTCACTTGGTTCAAAACACACAGTTAGTATCAAATGGACAAAGACAGGCACTACAACAGATGGTGGAACTGAGTGGAGCATGGTTATACAAGTGCCAGAGCCAGCTAAGATAAACTACACAGGTGAAGGTCCGGATAATGTTATAACTGGAACAGCTAGATTTAACGCAAATGGCTCACTTGCAAGTTTTCATCCAGCAACGATAACATTTTCAGCTAACAACGGCTCACAAAGTGGCCAAAACATTAGCTTAAATTTTGGTCTGGGAACTGACTTTAACGGCTTAACAAGCTTTGATAAAGACTCATCAACTGAGTCAATCTCACAAGATGGCTACACAGGTGGCACTCTAAACGGCATAAAAATAGATGAGACTGGAACGATAATAGGCTCATTTTCAAATGGCCAAAGCTTTGGTCTGGCTAAAGTAGCACTTGCTACCTTTACAAACAACGAAGGTCTTCAAAGCGAGGGCGGAAATGTCTTTTCACAAACTGCAAACTCAGGTGAAGCAGTTATCGGTGCAGCTGGTACAGGCGATAAGGGAACGATCGCAGCTTCAAAACTTGAAGCTAGTAACGTCGATCTAAGCCGTGCGCTAACAGATCTTATTGTTATCCAAAGAGGTTTCCAAGCAAACTCAAAAACGATCACAACAAGTGACGAGATGCTAAATACACTTCTTCAATTAAAACAATAATAACTAAGACTTTTACAAAAGGGAGCGTTTGTCTCCCTTTGAAATTTATGCTTTAAATTTACAAATAAAATCAGCCTTCTTTTTGTAAAATGTTAAAAAATTTTACAAAAGAGAAAAAATGCAAGTAACACTACTAAATCACACTCCACTAAATATCTGCTCTCACGCGATCCGCACATGCTGGCAAAGCTTTGACAAAGGCGACAACGGTGGTGAAAAAGATGTTGAGCTAATAGATAGAGTAGGCAATAAATTTAAACACGCCTCGACCTTAGAGCACCTATACTACAACTTCTACATCCAAGGTATCTCTCGTGCGCTACTTCAAGAGCTAGCTCGTCACCGCTTGGCAAGTCTAAGCGTCAAATCAACTCGCTACACGCTAAAAGAGCTAAAAAAAGAGGAAAAATTTGAAGTAGGGCAGTTTGAGCGTGCAGCTAAATTTATTGTACTAACAAATGACGAACTAGTCGATAACGCAAGTATAAAAGCACTTGAAAATTTGCGTGAAATTTTAGCCTCAACTACAAAAAGCCTTGACATCGTCAAATACTGCTTGCCAGAATGCTATAAGACAGAGCTTACATGGAGCATAAATGCTAGAAGCTTGCAAAATTTCATCTCTCTAAGAAGCTCAAAATCAGCCCTTTGGGAGATAAGAAATTTAGCAAATGCTATCTATGCTGTGCTACCCGAAGAGCATAAATTTATCTTTGAAAAATGCTTGCCAGAAGATGAGCAAAACTAATATTTGAGTTAGCGCGATTTGTGATTTAGAAGTGATGAAACGAGCGCTAAATTTACTTTTGTAAAACGTAAAGAAGCTCGTCTACGTGGATGTTTCTAGCTTTTAAATTTCTGCTGCCACGGTAGGCGTTATACTTTTGGCGCAATAGTTGAACCTTGCCCATTTTATTTAGATTTTGATCAAATTCATCTTGGTTGATAAAGCCCTCTGAGTTAAACGAAATTAGTACAAATTTTGCCTTTAAATTTGCTATCAACTCGAAAAATGCCTCGCTTGCTGATGATTTTTTATTAAAGACTGATCTGTTCCAGTCCTTTGCAATGCCTGAAACTTTTGAAATTTTACTTGGCTCAGTGTTGCTTGCGATGAGATTTAGCATGAAGTAGTTTGAGCCGTATGGGTGCTGATTATAAGGTGGATCAAGATAGACTAGATCAAGGTCGTCAAGTTCTTTTGCGAGCAAATTTGCGTCCTTTTGATAGACCTCAAAAGGCACACTAAAATTTGAAAAAATAGGCTTAGTCAAATTTATATCAGAAGTGATCCTTGATATGGCATTTTGCCCTCGTCCACCAAACTGACCGATACCCTCTTTATTTTTATGAAAACCTTTAAAAATTCCACTTGTATTTGCATGCACGCTTGCATTATAAAGAAGTGGAGCTATGAAAAATTTTCTCATCTCAGCCGGCATTAGCTCATCTATAAGCCTTCTAGCAGTGTCAATGAAGATAGCATTTTTTCTTGTGTAAAAGACCCGCTCGCCAAAAGCGATATTTTTATCATCTTGCGGGGCATAAAGCCTTGTTATAAAGCCTTCAGAAAGATTATCTTCTATCTCTTTTTCAAGTCTTTTTTGCCAGAAATTTATCTCATCTATTAGCTCATTTGTGGCGTTTTGCAAATAGCATGAGTTTGTGATGAAGCTGTAAAGTTCCAAGTCGTTTGCGACTAGGAATTCGCTATTTTGCTTTAAAAATCTAGCCACCACGCCACTTCCACTAAAGAGATCACAGCAGCTAAGCTTCTCTTTTTTAAGCTCGTCTTTTGCGTATTTTACGCCTAGATCTATAAAGCCTAAAAGAGAGCGCTTGTTACCAAGATAGGTTAAAATTTGCTCTTTTAGATAGGCTTGATTTTCTTGTTTTACTGGCTTCAAATCAGTGCTTTTTTAGTCCCATAGCATCAACATCAAGCTTGATCTCATCGTTATTTATGATGACTAAACCAAGATCAAGAATTTTCTTTGCTATGGCATGAGCTTCATCAAGTGAGTGCATCTTGTAAGTGCCACATTGAAATTTATTTAGCTCTGGGATTTTATCTTGGTCTTTGACCTCTAAGATGTCTTTCATAGAAGCAAGCCATGCCTTTTTTACGGCTTCTTCACTAGGTGTGCCAATGACACTCATATAAAAGCCAGTCCTACAGCCCATCGGCGAAATGTCAATGATCTCTACGCCGTTGCCGTTTAGATGGTTTCTCATAAAGCCAGCAAATAGGTGCTCTAAAGTGTGAGTGCCCTTTTCTGGCAAAATTTCTTCATTTGGCTTGCAAAATCTCAAGTCAAAAACGCTGATATCATCGCCCTTTGGCGTTTTCATACTTTTTGCTAGTCTTACTCCTGGGGCTTGCATTTTTACATGATCTACACAAAAACTATCAAGTAGTGGCATATATTCTCCTTTAAATTTTTGGTAATTCTAGCGTAAAAAATGTTTAAAATTTAAAGGCTCATATAAAATTTTACATAAGCCTTGTAATATTTGAATGTTTGTGGGTATTAAAATAATAAAAATTTTACTTAATATTATAAATTTCTCATATATTCCGTACTATAAATACCTTGAATACGTCTTTCCATGTCACCATACCAACTTTTTGGAAGAGTGGTAAGAGAGTTAAATTTCTCAAGTAAATTTAAATTTTTATTTGGCGAGTAAAAGAGCCTGTTTATCTCTAAAATGCTCATATGAACTGGATCTTTTTCTACAACTTCTATTACGTCGCCCACTTTACACGATCCTGGTGTTATTACGCGGTAGTACCAGCCTGTAAGGCCTGTTTCAAAGATGTGAGTAGCCATATTTTCATTGCCCCATCTTCTTGAGAGCTTAAAGCATGGCTTTCTTGGCTGCGATACTTGAAGGACTAGTGAGCCGACCTTATGGATATCGCCCACGCAGACATTGCTCTCGTCAAGCCCATCAATGCACAAATTCTCACCCATAGCTCCGTAAGCCATATTTTTAAATCCTAAAAATTTCTCCCACTGAGCATAGTTTGAAAACGAATTTGCAAATATAGCTTTTTCTGGGCCGCCATGATGCTTCGTATCAGCGACGCTATCGCCCACAAAGCCAAGCTCATTTGCAAAAATTTCACCATTTTGAGCTACTTTAAATATAGCTGAGCTCCAAGGTGTATTTAGCTTGTCAGTCGCACTTTGCGAGCCATAGTTTTTTACCTCGCCGATTAATAATGCTTTTACTATTGCCATATTTTTCCTGTCAAAATTTAGCTTATTCTTAAATTATTTGCGTGAGTTAGCGCGATCGCGATCGCATCGGTGATATCAAGTGGTTTTATCTCTTTGTTTATACCTAAAATTTTCTTCACCATAAACGCCACTTGCTCTTTATCAGCTTTGGCCTTGCCAGTGACAGCTTTTTTCACCTGAAGCGGTGTGTATTCGGCGAAATCACCATGAAGCTGTAAAATTTTAAGGCTAAGTGCTCCACGAAACTGAGCGAGCTTTAAAACCGTTTTTGGGTTGTAAGCAAAAAATATATCTTCGATCGCAACCTCGTCAAATTTATGATTTTTAAAGATGAGATCAAGCCCCTCGCAAAGCTCGGTAATCTGATACTGAAGTGTGTTTGGTTTTATTTTTATGAGTCCTGCTTCAAGAAGAGTAGTTTTAAATTTATTTTTTTCAAGTATTGCATAACCACAATTCTTCGTGCCTGGATCAATTCCTAAAATTTTCATCACTATCTTTTCAATACTTTTTCACGACTTTTTCACGATGTGAAAAAGTTTGTCAGAGTTTAACAAAGGTTTTATTAAAATTAAGATAGTATCACTATAAAAATTCTCGAAATTTAAGGCATAAAAATTTGATAGCAGACGAAATTTTAGAAAATCTTTCAACACAAATTTCACCTGAAGAATACCAAAGTTATATCAAACAATTAAAATTTAACGAAAAGGCTTCAGACGATCATATTATAGTATTCACTGCACCAAATGAGTTAATGGCTAAATTTATAAATACAAGATATGCTGATAAGATCGCTCATCTATATGAAGTTAGAACAGGGATAAAGCCAAATATTGAAATTTCATCTACTAAAAGTAGCAAGGTATCAAAACAAAATCAAATAAATGTCAAACAAATAAAAACACAAAGTAGCATTTTAAATCCAAGCTACACATTTGAAAATTTTGTCTGCGGTGCATCAAATCAATACGCATTTTTAAGCGCAAAAGCAGCTGCTGAAAAACCTGGCGTACTTTATAATCCACTTTTTATCTATGGCACCACGGGACTTGGCAAGACTCACTTACTCCAGTCAGTCGGAAATCACTGCCTAAATAAAGGAAAAACCGTTATTTGTGTAACTAGCGAACAATTTATGATAGATTTTACCAGTCACATAAATAATCACTCAATGCCAAAATTTCGTGAAAAATATAGAAACTGCGACGTTTTACTAATAGACGATGTACAGTTTCTTGGTAAAACTGATAAAATCCAAGAGGAATTTTTCAACACATATAATGAACTTTTAGCAAAAAATGGTCAAATAGTTATGACTTCAGATCGACCTCCAAAAACACTAAAAGGCTTTGAGGATAGGATGATTTCAAGATTTGATAAGGCTTTTATGGCTGATATTACGCCGCCTGAACTTGATACAAAAATAGCCATCATCATCAAAAAATGTGAATTTGATAAAATAGATCTAAATAAAGAGGTCATAAACTACATAGCTACAAACATGGGAGATAATATCCGTGAGATCGAGGGAGCTATCATAAATTTAAACGTATTTAAAACTCTTATGAAAGAAGAGATCACACTTGATCTTGCAAAAAGTATATTAAAAGATTTAATCAAAGAAAAACGTGAAAATATAAATTTCGATACTATCGTTGAAATAGTTAGTAAAGAGCTAAATATCAAACAAAGTGATATAAAAAGCAAATCAAGAGTTACAAATATCGTAGAAGCAAGACGAATCATCATATATCTTGCAAAGATGCTTACAACAAACTCAATGCCACAAATTGCAAACTATTTTGGCATGAAAGATCACAGTGCAGTTAGCCATAATATTAAAAAGATAAATGAGCTAATACAAACTAATGAAATTTTTAGTCTAAAAGTTACTGAATTAAAAAACAAAATTTTGACAAAAGGATAAAATACAATATGAAATTTGTGAATAAATGTGAAAAAGAAAATATAATTTTTCACATTTCAAATAGCTGTATTTCGGTGTTTGAAAGCACTTTTCACTTTTTAACATCACCTACTAAAACAAAAAAATTAAATTTAAAAATAGAAGGAAGTTTTTAATGAAAGTTTTAATAAACAAAAATATGCTTGAAAGCATAGTAACAAATACAAACCCATATCTTGAAAAAAGAGATCTTAGTGCTATAACTTCTCACATTTATATCTCAGCAAAAGATGGGGTTTTAAATATAAAAGCAACTGATCATGAGATAGGATTAGCATATAAGTTAAGTAATGTAAAAATTGTTGATCAAGGTTATGCAACTGCAAATGGTAAAAAACTACTTGACATTATAAAAAGTCTAAAAGACGAAGAAGTGATGTTGGAAACTGTAAATAACTATCTTTATATAAAACAAAAAAACTCAAAATACAAACTTCCAATGTATAAATTTGAAGATTTTCCAGAATTTCCAACGATTGAGGGTAAATCAAAATTTGATGTTGATGCTGTTATGTTAGGAAGAAGTTTAAAGAAAATTTTACCAAGTATTGATAGTAATAACCCAAAATTTGAACTAAATGGTGCATTCCTTGATATTAAACAAGACTTTATAAATATAGTCGGCACTGACACAAGAAGACTTAGTGTATTTAAATTTCAAACACCAACTGAAAAAGAATTTTCACTTATAATCCCTAAAAAAGCTATCAATGAAATACAAAAACTATTTTTTGACAAGATAGAAATTTATTATGATGAGAATATCTTAATCGCTCAAAGCCAAAATTTTGAATTTTTCACAAAACTTATAAATGGTAAATTTCCAGACTATGAACGTGTCATACCAAAAGAAGTAAGAAAAAGACTTCAATTAAGTAGAGATAAGATGATAGATGGTATAAAAACTATCTCAATGCTAAGTGATACAATGAAAATAACTTTTTCAAAAGATAACATAACATTTGAAAGTGTTATAGAAGATAACTCTGAAGCAAAAACTACGATAGATTATCAAACTGGTTTAGAGCTTGGAGATGAATTTTTCATAGGTATAAAAAATAGATATCTACTTGACTTTTTAAGTAGCATCGAGGATGAAAATTTTGAGCTTGGATTTAATGAAAGCTCACTAGCATTTGTTGTAAATTCAAAAGAATTAACAACAGTAATAATGCCGATAAATTTATAAGATAAGGCAAGATTATGGAAAATAATTACGGCGCAGAAAATATCAAAGTACTAAAAGGTCTTGAGGCGGTCAGGAAGCGCCCAGGCATGTATATAGGCGATACTAACATAAGCGGTCTTCACCATATGATCTACGAAGTCGTTGATAACTCTATCGACGAAGCGATGGCAGGATATTGTGATACGATAGATGTTGAGCTTACACGTGAGGGCTCAGCGATCATTAGCGATAATGGCCGTGGTATCCCAGTAGATATGCACCCGACTGAGAAAATTTCAGCTGCGACTGTTGTTTTAACTGTACTTCACGCTGGTGGTAAATTTGACAAAGATACTTATAAGGTCTCTGGCGGTCTTCACGGCGTTGGTGTATCTGTCGTAAATGCCCTTTCTAAAAAACTAGTCGTAAATATCAAACGTGATGGCAAGCTTCACAGACAAGAATTTGCAAAAGGTATCCCACAAAGCGATCTTGAAGTTATAAAAACTACAAACCGCACAGGCACACAAGTCGAATTTTGGCCAGATGATAGCATATTTGAAGTGACTGAATTTGATGACGAAATTTTAGTAAAGAGATTTCGCGAGCTAGCCTATCTAAACCCAAAGATAACTATAAATTTTAAAGATCAAAGAAATGGCAGAAGTGAGAGTTTTCATTTTGAGGGTGGACTTGAGAGCTTTGTAACTGATATGAACAAGGCAAATCCTGTTAGCAAAGCTGTCTCATTTAGCGGCGGCGAAGATGATGTTATGGTTGATTTTGCATTACTTTACAACGACACTTATAGTGAAAATTTACTAAGCTTTGTAAATAACATCAAAACTCCAGATGGCGGTACACACGAAGCTGGATTTAGAGCTGGCCTTACAAGAGTTATCACAAACTACGTTCAAGCAAATGCTGCTGCACGTGAAAAAGATACAAAGATAACTGGTGAAGATATCCGCGAGGGACTTATCGCAGTTGTGAGCGTAAAAGTGCCAGAGCCGCAGTTTGAGGGACAAACAAAGGGTAAACTAGGTTCTAGCTACGTAAAACCTATCGTTCAAAAGATGGTTTTTGACGTGCTTACAAAGTATTTTGAAGAAAATCCTATCGAAGCAAGAGCGATAATGGATAAAGCTCTAATGGCAGCTCGTGGTAGAGAAGCCGCTAAAAAAGCTAGGGATCTAACTCGTAAAAAAGAGAGTATGAGCGTAGGTACACTCCCTGGTAAACTAGCTGATTGTCAGAGCAAAGACCCAGTCATCAGCGAGCTATACTTAGTGGAGGGCGACTCTGCGGGCGGTTCTGCAAAGCAAGGACGTGATAGAGTTTTTCAAGCGATATTGCCGCTTAAGGGTAAAATTCTAAACGTTGAAAAGGCAAGACTAGATAAAATTTTAAAGTCTGACGAGATAAAAAATATGATAACAGCTCTAGGTTGCGGCATCGGAGATGAATTTGACGCTGAGAAGCTTAGATATCATAAGATCATCATTATGACCGACGCCGACGTCGATGGTAGCCACATCCAGACACTGCTTTTGACCTTCTTCTTTAGATTTTTAAATAAAGTTGTAGAAAACGGCCACATCTACCTAGCTCAGCCGCCACTTTACCGCTATAAAAAAGGTAAGAAAGAAATTTATCTAAAAGATGAAAAGGCATTAAACGAATTTCTTATCGAAACTGGCATAGAAGGTGTTGATATAGAGGGTATCGGCAGTGCTGATTTGATTGATTTTTTAAAGATCGTTGCAGCTTATAGAAGTGTCTTAAAAGAGCTTGAAAAACGCTTTAACGTCCTTTCAGCGATCCGCTATATGATAGAAAATCCAGACATCGTCTCAAAAAGCTACAATGAAATTTTTGAAATTTTAAAGAATTTCTTAAAAGCTGAGGGTCATAACATCCTAAACCACTACGTTAGCGAAGATGAGATTAGAATTTATGTGCAAACTGAAAGCGGCCTAGAAGAGCTTGTAGTAAATGAAAATTTATTCACAAACCCACTTTATGAAGAGGCGCTTTACATCAGCCAAAAGATAAAAGAGCATGGCCTAGACTTGCATAGTGACGTTATAGACGTGCTTGATGAAGTAGAAAAAAATGCGAAAAAAGGTGCATATATCCAGCGCTACAAAGGTCTTGGTGAGATGAACCCAGAGCAGCTTTGGGAGACAACTATGAACCCTGAGAATAGAAGACTTTTAAAGATCGATATAAACGACGCTATAAGCGCTTCTGACACGTTTAATCTCTTTATGGGCGATGAGGTCGAGCCAAGAAGAAACTACATCCAAGACCACGCAAAAGACGTTAAACACTTGGATATTTAAAAGGTGATCAAATTTAAATTTGACCTAGTTAGCAAAAATATAAAGGATAAAAAATGAGCGAAGATCTAAAGTTAGAGATGAAATATGGTGAGAAAATTTTGAAAGAATTTGACGTAGAGAGTGACCTTGAGGTCTGGGAAAATAAGCAAACAAGGGACTATGTCATAAAGATCACTCTGCCTGAATTTTGCTGCCTTTGCCCTCGTTCTGGTTATCCTGACTTTGCGACGATATATCTTGAGTACATACCAAACAAGCTTGTTGTTGAGCTAAAAGCGATAAAGCTTTATATAAATAGCTTTATGAACCGCAATATCAGCCACGAAGATAGTATAAATGAAATTTACTCTGTTTTAGAGAAAAAACTAGAGCCAAAATTTATGAAAATAGTTGGCGACTTTAACCCACGTGGAAATGTCCATACAGTTATCGAGATCAGCTCTGATCTAGTGGTGAAAAAGCCAGCTGAAGAGAAAGAATTTACTCCAAGAACTAGAGAAAGAAGCAGCTTTGGCGACAAGCCACGCGAAAGACGTAATACAAGCGATCGTGGTAGCAGTAGAGGCACTGGCAGCAGAGGTGGCAGAGATGATAAATTTAAAAAAGATGACAAACCAAGAAGAAGCTCAAATAAAGATGGCTTTAGAAAGATAAGCTATGCCGATGATAAGAAGCCAAAAGTAGTCAAAAAGGATAAATAATGATAAGTGCTAAGCTTATAGAACATATCTTTAAAGCAGCATCTATATCACGTTGGAACGACTATCCAAAGATGGCAAATTTAGTCGAGCTTGATAAGCAGGCTCATAAATTTATTATCGCTTATTTCATAGCAAAACAAGAGCAAGACGCCGATATGAACTATATCATTGAGGCTGGAATTTTTGAGTTTTTAAGTAGGGTCGTAGTCACTGACATACGTCCAGATGTCTTTCATCACATACAAAAGACAAAAAAAGAGCAGATAAATAGCTGGGTCTTAAACAACCTAGAGGAGCTGATCTCAGAAATAGAAGATGGTAAGTTTTTAGAGAGATTTAAAAACCACTTTAAAAATGATAAAAAGCATGAAAAAGAGCGCCTCATCCTAAAAGCAGCCAGCTATCTTGCCACGAGGTGGGAATTTTCCATAGTCTATCAAACGAGCCAGTTTTTAAGCGATATCGACGAGCTTAAGGCGAAGGTTGAGGAGGAGATGGAGGATTATTACGAGTTAATAGGCGTTAGAAAGATTGCTATGAATCAAAAATTAGCCCGCCTAGTTGATCTTAGTGGCAGGTTAAGGTTTCAAAAGCGCTGGGCACAAACACCTCGCATCCCTGAAACTGCGGTCTTAGGACATATGCTGGTTGTTGCGATACTTAGTTATTTTTACTCACTCAAAGCAAAAGCTTGCAAAAAACGTTTAGAAAATAACTTCTTTTGCGCACTATTTCACGACCTACCAGAGAGCCTCACAAGAGATATCATAAGCCCTGTGAAATACGGTGTAAAAGGGCTAAATGAGATCATCAGCGAGTATGAGATGAGGCTTATTGATGAGAGGATTTTGCCATTTGTACCCGAAAAAATAAAAGATGAGTTTAGCTACATCCTTGGCATCAGAAAAGATGGCGAGAAATTTATAAAAGATGAGTTTGAAAATAGAACATATGAGCGCAAGATCATCTGCCATGAAGGGACAATGGAGAACGTAAATGAGGATAAATTTAACCCGATCGACGGCAAAGCGCTAAAATACTGCGACAAGCTCTCAGCTTACATAGAAGCTGGAATTTCTATAAGCTACGGCGTCAAGTCAAAAGAGCTAACCGATGGCTTTAATAATATGTATAAATTTTTTAGTGAAAAACCTAAGATTGATGGAGTGGATTTTTTAGAAATTTGCGATGATTTTAATGAGCATTTTGGTTTAGAAAGACCCCCTCTCAGATAACTGCGGCACACACTTAATACAAGTGCTCTGCTGTGTTCCCACCCTGAAGCGGTGCTCATAAAAAGCATTGCACAGGTCTAAGAAGGAGCTTCGCAATCATACAGAAACTATACTTAAATTTTGTTTTATAGTTACATTTTTAAAAATTTAGCTTTAAAAGTATATAATCAGCCCAAATTTCATAAAAAGTAGAGTAATGTCTGGAAAGTTTAAACTTCGTTTTTTATCAGCTTTTAGAGATTTTTTTATCTATCATCACAAATCTTTAGAATTTCGTGCAAAAATTTTTGCCGCTATGATCTCTGCTAAATTTGACCCAGACGAAGATGATTTTTTTGTTTTAAATGACATTACAAATGAAATTTATGAAAATGACCAAACTAGAAAAGACTTTTTGATCCAAACTGTTAGAGAGTATGTAGCAAGAGTTAAAAGAAACGATAGGATCACACTTGATGCACTACTTTTAAGCATTGATAAAGACCTAAAAGATCACAAAAGATACGCCAAAAAGATAGATTTTTCTCACCTTCGTCGCTTGATGAGTGGCTGTGAGGAAGAAATTTTAGTTCAGCAAAGAGTTTATGA
Organism: Campylobacter concisus; assembly: GCF_002165775.1. NCBI lineage: Bacteria > Pseudomonadati > Campylobacterota > Epsilonproteobacteria > Campylobacterales > Campylobacteraceae > Campylobacter > Campylobacter concisus. Next base: position 178,076 of record NZ_NDYP01000007.1, read on the forward strand.
GTTTTTAATAAACGAAGTCAAACTCTATTCTTAAAATTATCATTCATTTTAAATTTTTAATCATCAACTAGTATAAAAATTATTTCTTCATCTGAATAGCAGTCTGGATCATCTCATCACTTGTTGTGATACTTTTTGCACTAGCCTCATAAGCCTTTTGTGTGACTATAACCTCACTTAGCGCTTGACCAAGATCGACGTTACTCATCTCAAGCTTGTTTGCTAAAATTTGTGCTCCATAAATGGTCTCACCAGCTTTATTTTTGTAAAAAAATGCTTCGCCTGAATTTGGAGTTGCTTCATAGAGATTATCACCCACTTTTGCCACACCTTGGTCGTTTTGGAAGTGATAAAGTGCTACTTTTGCTACGATAAGTGAACGAGAATTATCAAAATTTGCCATGATATTACCACGGTCATCGACGCTGTATTTTGTGAGATTTCCCTCGGCATAGCCATCTGCTTTTATGACGAAGTCTTTTTTTGAATTAGCCGAGCTTGTTATGCCATTATAGACATTCGCATCTCCATCGCCAAGAAAATTTAAAGCTACGTTTCCAACGCTTGTTAATGTATTTGTAACAAGCCTACCGCTACCATCAAAAGTAAGTGTTCCCATAGATGTATTTTGCACAACACCATTAGCATCAGTTATCGTAGCTGTGGCATTCCAGGTAGTTTGATTGCCACCTTGAGGGATTTGCTTTGTAAAATTTATAGTTACTAAGCTCTTTGTACCATCACTGTTATATATCTCTGAGCTTAGTTTTTCTTTATTAGCTACTTCAACTAGTGATGTAACTTCAGCTTTTACATCTAAGCTAGCAAAATTCATAAATTTTAAGCTTTTATTGTTTATATGCCAGCTACCATCGCTCTCTAGCGTGGTTGAAAACTCACTAAATTTACCATCACCATCTTTTACTTTTACCACTACGCTATCACCTGCTTTTGTACCAAATCTTGTCTGACTTAGTGGGATTTGCCCATTTAGTGAGATAGTTTTGTTTGTATTATCGAGTGTATAGTTAAAATTTGCCGCATCAATGGCTGTTGTTCGCTTATCTGTTATAAGACTTGAGTCTAGGTTACCTTTTAAATTTATATTTTTTGTTTGCTTGGCTGGCATATATAAAAAATGAGGTAAATTTATACCTTTTTGTGAGCCAGTATCACCTAGTTTTAGATCTTCTTCTTTTGCAGTAAATGCCTGCGTGGTACCTTTTGTTTGACCATATTTTCTAAGAGCATTAGCACTTGGAGTGACTGGAGTAAAACTTGTTAACGTACCAAGAAGCAAGTTGCCTTTATTATCTACTAAATTTCCAGCCCCATCTATATCAAAGCTACCTGTTCTTGTGTAGTAGTTTCTACCATTTTTATCAACGACACCAAAAAAGCCTTTACCGCCTATGGCTAGGTCGAAGTTATTATCAGTATTTTGAAAACTACCATTTGTCATCTTTAAAGCTGTCGTTTGTTTCGTAGCTCCAAGACCTACTTGATTGTTAGTTGGACCACTTCCAGCAGAAGCCATATGTTGATTGATTAAATTTTTAAACTCAGGGATTGAAGCTTTAAAACCTACGTTGTTGATATTTGAGATATTATTTGCCCAAACATCCATGCCAAAGCTTTGTGTTTTAATGCCACTAATTCCGTTGTAAAAACCTCTCATCATGGCTTTTATCCTTCGTAAAATTCAGATATTTTATCCATTGGGACATATTCACCTGCGATTTTTATCATGGCTTTACCATCTACAAATTTTACTGCTTCAACCGGATAGCTACCTACTTGAGTCTTGTATGAATTACCATCTTTTCCAGTGTAATTAACAGAGACTGTATATGCGCCGTTTGGTAATTGTTTTCCAGAATCATCTTTGCCATCCCAAGATATTCTGCGAACTCCTGATTTTAGATCTTTTATATCGATTGAACGAACGACCTCTCCATTTGCATTTTTAATTTCAAGCTTACCATTTGCAAGATCTGATTTAAAATAAAGTGCAAAATTTACAGTTTTTTGCTCATCTGTTAGTAAAACCGAGTTTGAACCAGTTGAGACCATTTTTCCAAGGGCTGAGATAGCGTAGGCATTTGCATTTGATTTTAACTGATTTACAAGCTCTTTCATAGCTGAGTTTGTATTTTGTTGCATCTCTAGTGATGCTAGCTGGCTAGTTTGCGTAAGCATCTTTTCAGTATCCATAGGACTTGTTGGGTCTTGATACTGAAGCTCTGTTAAAAGTAGCTTCATAAATGCATCTTTATCTAGCTGTGCATTTGGGTTAGTTCCTGTGCCAGCTGCCGCATCTTGCTTTGCTTTTGCTTTTTTCTCGGCATTTTTTTGTTGTGTTGTTTGTGTAGTTATATCTGAAACTGAAGCCATGATCTCTCCTAAATATATCTTGGTATTACTAGCTCAAGCAAGCTTTGTTCCGCTTGAGTGTTTTCGCTCTCATCACTTTGATTTGAGCTATATTTATTCTTTGCTTGTTCTTTTTTATCTTGTCTTTGATTTTGATCTGAGAAATTCATCTCAAGCTCGGTAAATCCCATATTTACAAGGCTATTTTTAAACTCGGCTTGATTTTGCAAAAATAAATTCATCGTAGCCGTGGTTGAGTTAAAATTTACATGTAAGTTATTGCCACGATTTACCATCGTGATCTCGACCTCGCCTAAATTTAGTGGATTAAGCGTTATGTTAAAACGAGTGATCGGAGCTTTGTAGTTTTGAACCTGCTCTTTTAGTGTAGAAGAGAAATTACTAAGCGTCTCTTTTATCTCAGCCTTTGTTTGAAGCTGGTGTTTGGCGCTATTTGCGATATCTTTTACCATTTGATTTAGTTCTGATTTATTATCGCTATTAAATATCTCTTTGCTCTCAAAATTCTCATTTTTTTGTTGTTCTCTTTCAGGGAAGAGTAGCGACTCAAGAGTTGGAGCTTTTTGTGCCTTTTGCTCGTGTAAATTTACCTTTACTTTTGGCTGCTCCTCTGGCTCAACATCCACTATCTCATCATCAAGCTTTACTTCGCTATCTAGCTTTTTAGGCTCTTCATTGACTAAATTTTTAACTTCATTTGTTGGATTTGCTACAACCTCTTTTAGCAAAGTATCAAGCTTTACGACCTCTTTTGGCTCGCTTTTGATGATAGTTTGCTCGACCTCGTTTTTTAGCTCTTTTAGGTAAAAAGGCTTATCCTCAGTCTTTATCGGCGTGAAAAATTCCTGCTTGCCCAAATTTTTAAACATATCGTTTAGTTTTGGCACATCTTCATTTGAAATTTCTATATTTTCAAGGCCAAGGTCAAATTTCTTAGCAAGGTCGATAAGATCACTAACGCTTTTAACGTTGCTAAGCTCTTCAACGTTTTGGGGCACACTTAAGAAATTTGCTATTTTGTCGCTGAAATTTGGAAATTTGCTTACCTTTTCATTGCCATTTAGAATTTCCAAAACTTGCAAAAGCTGCATGAAATTTGCATTTTCATAGAGCTCATTTTTTGTATCTTCGTCCAAATTTTCTTCAAGTGCGGCTGAAATTTTTGCCACGCTTTCGTTTTGCGCCTTTTCTATCGTCTCTTTTTGGATATCAACAGTTTTTACTATCTCTTTGACATCCTTTTCGGTGATCTTTTGACCGCTATTTGCCTTGCTCGCAGCCGCATCCAAAACCATTGACAAAAACTCGCCGTTGTTTTGAGACTTCTTCGCAGCCGCAGGCTTTTTAGTAGCCGCTGGAGCTAGCAAATCTACGTTGTTTTTCGCTGTGTAAGCTTGCATTTAATCCCTTTAAATTTAAAAACTTAACGCTTACATGCAAAATCTATTCCAAAAATTAATTTCTTGATATCAGCTTAAAATTTATAAAAATTTGGCTATAATCTGCCCCTATTTTAAAACTGATAAAGCGAAAAATATCAAACTAATAAACGGAGAAACATTTGGAAAAGATACGAAATATAGCCGTCATCGCGCACGTCGACCACGGTAAAACAACAATGGTTGATGAGCTTTTGAAGCAGTCAGGAACGTTTAACGAGCATCAAAACCTTGGCGAGCGCGTAATGGATAGCAACGACATCGAAAGAGAGCGTGGCATCACGATCCTTTCTAAAAACACCGCCATTCGCTACAAAGATACAAAGATCAACATTATTGACACCCCGGGCCACGCCGACTTTGGTGGCGAGGTAGAGCGTGTTCTTAAGATGGTTGATGGCGTTTTACTACTTGTCGATGCGCAAGAAGGTGTTATGCCACAAACTAAATTCGTCGTCAAAAAGGCGCTATCCCTTGGACTTCGCCCAATCGTCGTCGTAAATAAGATAGATAAGCCTGCAGGCGATCCAGACCGCGTTATAAATGAAATTTTTGACCTTTTTGTCGCACTTGACGCAAATGACGAGCAGCTAGAATTTCCAGTCGTTTATGCTGCTGCTAAAAATGGCTACGCAAAGCTAAAACTAAGTGATGAAAACAAAGATATGCAGCCACTTTTTGAGACTATCCTAGCTCACGTACCAGCTCCAAGTGGTAGCGACGAGAACCCACTTCAGCTTCAAGTTTTCACGCTTGATTATGACAACTACGTCGGCAAGATCGGCATTGCGAGGATTTTTAACGGCAAGATAGCTAAAAACCAAAATGTCATGCTTGCAAAGGCTGATGGCACGAAGACAACTGGTAGAATTTCAAAACTCATCGGCTTTATGGGACTTGACAGGATCGATATAAACGAGGCTGGCACTGGCGACATCGTAGCGATCGCTGGCTTTGACGCGCTTGATGTTGGCGATAGCGTCGTTGATCCAAACAACCCTCATCCGCTTGATCCTCTTCATATCGAAGAGCCAACACTTAGCGTTGTATTTTCTGTAAATGATGGCCCACTAGCAGGCACTGAGGGCAAACACGTCACATCAAACAAGATCGATGAGCGCCTTGCAAACGAGATGAAGACAAATATCGCGATGAAGTATGAAAACATCGGCGAGGGCAAATTTAAAGTAAGCGGCCGTGGTGAGCTTCAGATCACCATTTTGGCTGAAAATATGCGCCGCGAGGGCTATGAATTTTTACTTGGCAGACCTGAGGTCATCGTAAAGGAGATAAACGGCGTAAAGTGCGAGCCATACGAGCTTTTAGTGATCGACGCGCCTGATGATACGACAGGCACAGTCATTGAAAAACTTGGCAAAAGAAAGGCTGAAATGGTCTCTATGAACCCAACAGGCGACGGCCAAACAAGGATCGAATTTGAGATCCCAGCTCGCGGACTTATCGGCTTTAGAAGCCAGTTTTTGACTGATACAAAAGGTGAGGGCGTTATGAACCATAGCTTTTTGGAGTTTAGGCCACTTAGCGGCACCGTCGAGCACAGAACAAACGGCGCACTAGTTTCTATGGAAAACGGCGTAACACTTGCTTATTCGCTATTTAACTTGCAAGATCGTGGCGTGCTATTTCTTGATCCACAAGCAAAAGTCTATGTGGGCATGATCATCGGCGAGCACAGCCGTCCAAACGACCTTGATGTAAATCCAATAAAAGGCAAAAACCTAACGAACGTGCGTGCAAGCGGTAGCGACGATGCGATCAAACTAGTACCGCCTAGAAAGCTAAGCCTTGAGCGCGCGCTTGAGTGGATAGAGGACGATGAGCTAGTCGAGGTTACACCTATAAATATCCGCGTTCGCAAGCGCTATTTAGATCCAACAGAGCGCAAAAGAAAAGCAAAACTCTAATCAAAATTTATCATCTAGCCCCTTTGTAAAGGGGCTAATAATTAAACTCTAAAAACAGCAAAAAATTTACATAAATTTCTCATATTTTTTGCATTATTTATTTAAGTTGGCTTTGTTTAAGACGATTAAAATTTATCAATCTTAAAACTATTTATGCTTTAAAATACCATACTTACTTTTCTATTTTTACTTTTAATATAATCAATACAAAAATGCTTAGTTTATGCTAGAATCGGCGTAAATTTAAAGGAAACCGATGAAAAAACTAAAATTTATCTTCGCTTTCGCCGCAGCGTTAATTTTTGGCGGCTGCTACGAGACGACACTGCTTACGCGCGTGCCGATCTCTACGCTTGCTTCGGATAAAGGCGCGGATGTGAAATCCACGATCGTGCTAACTGGCATAACGCCGCAGACGCACGAAACGAAGACGGTAACGGACAACGTTCGCATTTTCGTCCCTGACGCTAAATTTAAGGATTTTCCGACGGGAGAAACCGCCTACGAGATGAGTGTGAGCGTCGGCAAGGGCGAAAAGGGCGGCAAAAACTCGGACAAGCGCGTCGTGCGGATATATCTAAGCCCAGACGGCGACGTCTACGGTAAGCTTAGCAAAAACATACTCGAGCAGTACGCGGGCGCAGCTAAACAGAAAATGGAGCCGACGCTAAAAGCGGCGATCAAATTTGAAAATGACACGAACGTCGTTTATGAGCTGGTCGTGGGCAACGAGTTTAAGGCGAGCGACGAGGCGCAAACGGGCGGCGTTTATACCTTGGCGCCTGGGCAGGTTACGGGCGCGATCTGGGCGGATAGCGCGGCGGTAAATACGGCGATCGCGGGCAAAGCGGTCAAAATCGGCACTCTAAAAAAGACGGCGAAATGAAAAACGTAAAAATAGGCTTCATCGGCGGCGGAAATATGGGCGGCGCGATGATAGAGGCGCTTTGGCGAGCGCAGTGCGGCGCAGCTAACGAGGGGCGAAGCTCGGTCGAGGACGAGCGAAAATCCAGCGGCGGTAGCGAGGCGCAAAGGGTGGAAAATTTAGCGCAAACGGATAAAAACGCGAGCTCGTACGAATGCGAAAAAGAGGCAAAATTTGAAATCCTAGCCTGCGCCAGAAGCAAAAACGAAGCCTTGCGGCAGAGATTTAGCGTAAAAATAGCCGCGAGCGAAACGGATCTAGCGCGCGAAGCGGACGCGGTCGTGCTGGCTACTAAGCCCGCTAGCTACGAGGCTATCTTGCGCCTGATCGCGCCCGAGCTTGCGGGCAAAATTTTGCTTCTTTTGGCGCCGGGTTTTGACATAAATCGCGCTAGGCAAATCGTAGGCGAGGGCGTTTATATCGCTCGCGCGATGCCAAATATCGCCGCTTGCATCGGCGCGTCGGCCACGGCTCTTTGCTTTGACGCTGGATTTAGCGAGGCCAAGAAAGAGACCGTGCGCGAGATAATCGCAAAAATCGGTAAAATTTACGAGATAGACGAGACCGGTTTTGCCGCATTTACGGGCATCGCAGGTAGCCTGCCCGCGTATGCGTGCGCCTTTATCGAGGCTGCGGCCGATGCCGGTGTGCGGGGCGGACTGCCTAGGCAGCTTTGCTACGACGCCGTTGCGGCAGCCGTAGAAGGGACGGCGCGTCTGATCCAAAGCGGCAAGCACCCGGCCGCGCTAAAAGACGAGGTCTGCTCGCCCGCGGGAACCACGATCGAGGGACTTGCCGCGCTTGAAAAGGGCGGATTTCGCGGCGCCTTGATGGATGCCGTCGCCGCTTGCATCGTCAAAGCGCGGGGTTAGGCAAATTTTTAAGGATAAAAATGAAAAATTTATTATTTGCGCTATTTGCGACGTTAAATTTATTCGCTAGCGAGCCGGACCTTTCGCCATTGTTAGCCGCAGATACGCTAGAAAAGGTCAAAAAATGCAAAAATCCCGACCTAAACGCCACCAAAGAGTGCGTGCAAGCGGGCATGGTAGCGGCAAACTTAAAGCAAGACTACGGCGCGGCGGAGGGGCTATTTAGCCTAGCCTGCGCCAAAGGAGACGGCGAGGGCTGCTTTTATCTGGGCGAACTTTATAAAAATAACCTAGTAAAAGCCGCGGATAAGAGCGAGCGCGAGACCAAGATTAGCGCGTATTACAAGGCTAGCTGCGTCCTTTACGAGTATTTGCCCGGTTGCTTGGCGCTAGCTAATTTCATGCAAGAAGAGCTGGGCGACGAGGTGCAGTCGTTTGCGATAAACAATACCCTATGCAACAAAAAATACGCTCCCGGATGCTACAACTTGGGCTGGATGATAGAGCGAACGGGAGGTGATATAGGCGAGATGATGGAGTATTACGAGCGCTCGTGTAAGCTAGGCTACGTAGGCGGCTGCGAGAGGGCGGCGTGGCTGTACGAGGGAAATTTCAACGAAAACAGATACGAGCAGGTAAAAAAAGACGCGAAAAAGGCAAAGCAAATGCGAAAAAAGGCGTGCGAGCTAGGCAATAAGCAAAGCTGCTAAATTGATAATAAGACGTTTTGACAAAAATTTTAAAACAATAAAACCCTAGGAAGTCTTAACATAGCTAGCAATTTAGAGTAGTAACTTTTAGCATATTTTTGAATTCTGTAAGAAGTTTGCTAATTTAAGTTTTTAAGTTTATAAAAGCTCTGCCATTATAGTGGTTAGTAAAGTAAGATTAAATTTTTACAGAGTTTGTGTTTGCTTATATTTTTAGCTATCAAAACAATCAACAAAACCCATTGATAAATTTTCTGCAAAATCTTATTTTTAATAAAAATGAATATTAACTTTCTTAAATAAAGCTAAATATAACAATATAATTTTAAGCCTTTAGGTTATAAAATTTTTTTAAATTTTATCTTTAAGGATTGCATTATGAAAATATTGTTTTTCGCTCCAGTTTTGGCTTGTAGTCTTGCCTTTGGTGCCGATGTCGTCGCAAAAGATGCCAATGTAACGCTAGATGGTAAAAATATTGGAAAGATCGAAGTTTTAACGCCAGTTGAGGTTATAGAAAAAGGTGAAAAGACGAGCAAGATAAAGGTTAATGGTGTGGTTTCAACGAACTATTTAGCCCAGCTTCAAAGAAGTATAGAAGATCCGGAAGTTTTTATTGCTTTTAATGATGAAAGTGGGACAAATTTTAAAAAAATAAAAGATATTGAAGATGAGTATGGCGAAGTATGGTACCAAGCAGAGGGTGTTTACGAAGTGCCAAATGACGCACTTGGTGGGGATACAAAAAATCTTTATGCAAAAGCACAAAAAATTTATGAGGAGACTTGTTCAGCATGTCATAGGCTTCATGAGCCAAATAGCTTTACAGCGGCTCAGTGGCCAGCAAATTTAGCTGGAATGGTCGATGCAAAATTTGTAGCACTAGACGAAACTGACCTAAATTTAGTGCTCAAATACTTACAACACAATGCCAAAAAAGTAAAATAAATTTTTCATAAGGGAGAAAATATGAAAAGACGAGATTTTATAAAATTTTCTGCACTTGCAGCCACTGCGGCACAAGCGAACAGGATTGAAGGTGTGACAAAAACCATTTTTGACCAAAAGAAAACTTTTGGAGCAAATAGATTTGGCCTATTTTGGGCAAATACCAACTCAAACCAAATCGTCTCAGTCGATCCATTTGAGGGCGATAAATTCCCAAATACCATGAACAACAGCTTGCCAGACCTCATCCAAAACGAAAGCCGCGTGCTCTATCCATACGTAAGAAAGAGCTACCTAAAGGCAAAGGGCGCAGCAAAGAGCGAGCTTCGTGGCAAAGAGGAATTTGTGCGCGTTAACTGGGAGACTGCACTTGATCTAGCAGCAAAAGCCTTAAAAGAAAATTTTGATAAGTATGGCCCTGAGAGCATCTACGGCGAGTGCTACTGGTGGGGCGGTAGCGGCAAGATCAGCTGGGGTAGGACTGTTGGTCACAGGATGCTAAAAGTGCTTGGCGGATATGTAGAAGAGAGCGGCGACTACTCAACGGGTGCTGGCCTTGTTATCATGCTTCACGTCCTAGGCAACAGCGCCGTTTATGATGCTCCGACAAAGTGGGAGGCTATCGCTAAAAACGCTAAAAATGTTGTATTTTGGGGCACTGACCCACTTGTAACTGATCAAATTTCATGGCAACCACCAACACATGATGGCTATCTTGGCATCAAAAAGATAAAAGAGGCAGGCATAAAAACTTATAGCGTTTGCGTCTTTAAAAACGACACCACAAGATACCTTGACTCTGAAGCTATCATCGTTCGTCCAAACACTGACGTAGCAATGATGCTTGGCATGTGCCACTATCTATATGAAAACAAGCTTTATGACGAAGAATTTATCAAAAAATACACAGTTGGCTTTAATAAATTTAAAGACTACCTGCTTGGCACAACCGACAAGGTAGTCAAAGATATCAACTGGGCTAGCAAAATTTGCGGAGTAAAAGCTGAGGATATCGCAAAATTTGCAACAGCACTTGCAAAAGAGCCAAGCGTCATCATCGCAGGCAGATCACTTCAAAGACAAGATCACGGCGAGATGAGCTTTTGGGGTATCGTAACACTTAGCGCGATGCTAGGTCAGATAGGCAAAGAGGGACTTGGCTTCGAGTTTAACCTCTACCACTCAAATGGCGCTACAGACAAGATCGCTCCGTCACTAAAAGGCATCAGCACTAGCATAAGCGAGAAATACGACAACGTAGATGGCGCTCCTTGGAAGAAATTTAAAAACGTCACCATCCCATCTTCAAGATCGATCGAGGCTTTGCAAAACCCTGGCAAAGAGATAGACTATGACGGCTCAAAGATCAAGCTACCACACATGAGAGTGGCTTACATGGCGTCTGGATCGATGTTTACAAGGCATCAAGACGTAAATAACGCCGTAAAAGCGTGGCGTAAATTTGACACCGTAATAACAGCTGAGCCATTTTGGACAAGCACAGCAAAACTAAGCGACATCGTCTTGCCAGTAGCCCTTGAAGTCGAGAGAAATGACATCAACCAAAGCGTGCCTACAAACGAGTATATCGTAGCTTACAAGCCTGTCGTAGAGCCTATGGGCGAGAGCAGAAGTGATTATTGGATCTGCTCACAAATTTGCAAACGCTGGGGCAGAGAAGAGGTCTTTACAGAGGGCAAAGATGAGCTTGGCTGGGCGAAAGAATTTTACGCAGACGCAGCCGAGCAAGCCAAAGGCATAAATGTCAAGATGCCAAGCTTTGATGAGTTTTGGAAAGAGGGATATGTTAGATTTGAGCAAGATGACGAAGCGAGCAGATACTACACAAGGCTTAGCGCTTTTAGAGAAAATCCACACAAAAACCGCCTAGGCACGCCATCTGGCAAGATAGAGCTCTACTCTCCAACTATCGCTAAATTTGGCTACAAAGACTTTGCGCCACACGTTGCTTGGATCGAGCCGTTTGAGTGGCTTGGCAGTGAAAAAGCCAAAAAGTATCCATTTAGCGTCACAACCCCACACTCAAGATACCGCCTCCACTCACAGCTAAATAACTCAATAATCAGAAACTACGCTGAAGTATGCGCTAGAGAGCCAATGCTAATAAACGTAAATGACGCCAAAGCAAAGGGCATCGCAACTGGCGACGTGGTGAGAGTATTTAACGACAGGGGCGAAATTTTAGTCGGCGCGCTTGTCACTGACATCATCCCAGAGCACGTTATCGCCATCTGCGAGGGTGCGTGGTACGATCCTGAAGTGCTAGGCGAAAAGAGCCTTTGCAAACACGGCTGCGTCAATGTCCTAACTCGCGACAAAGGCACATCTAGCATCGCGCAAAGCAACTGCGGACACACGATCCTTGTAAATTTAGAAAAATACAAAGGCGAGATCAAGCCAATCACCGCGTTTTCTAAACCAAAAATTTTGCAATCTTTGTAGAATTTATATAAATTTAGCCCTCGCTTGGGGGCTAAATTATTTTTAGGTCATTTATATCTTCAAATTTGATCCTAGTTTTTACAACCATAAGAGTTTTATTTTTGAAATTTACATCGGAGATTAGCCCTCTAATACTTGCATAGGTATAGCCGTCATAGTAGCTCACGTATACTTCATCAGCTGCTCTTAGCCTGCTTATCTTTTTTAAAATCTCATTCACCATGGTTTCATCAAGTTCAAGCTTTTCTCTTCTCTCACGCTCTTTTTGGCGGAGGGCTCGCTCTAAGGTTGATAGGGGATTAAACGAGCTAAAAATTTTTGCTCTATCTTTACTCGCCACTTTTGTGCCCTCCGATCTTTTTATTTCTATCTTGCCCGGTAGCTTCTGGTAGTAGATCGATAGCTCTTAAAACCGAGTTTTTACCAAATTTTTCTTTTATGAGATTTAGGGACTTTAAAACCGCCTTTTCTTTAGTATCATCCTCAAAAAGACTTTGGTGAGTTAGGTTCTCTTTTACTACGCCGTTTGCACTGATGCTAATTTGCCTAATCAGCCCAACATTTTTTATCTTGTTTAAAAGTAGCTCTTCGGCCAAACTCATCAGCACACTTGAGACATTTGTTGGTGCCTTAAACCGAACGCTTGCACGTTGTAGTGGCTCGAGTTTGTCGGCAAATTTTATATTTATCGTTATTCCGCTCGCCATTACTTCTTTGTTAATCATCCTAAGTGCTAGTC